>JBPCLS010000248.1:0-3426 GCA_051003055.1 Casimicrobiaceae bacterium | reverse complement strand
GGGCAGACATCGTCCTACCGAAGACAACGACGCTCGAGGAAGAAGAGATCAACCTGAACCAGCAAGCGCCGTGCGTCACCTATATGGGGGCCACCTCGCGGCGGGATGGCGATGTGAAGTCCGACCTCGACATCGCGGTCGGCCTCATCGACCGGCTTGCCGCGCGCGGCGCGGCCGATGCGAAGTTCTTTCCGTTCGCACGCGCGCCGAATTCAATGACTATCTCGTGCGCGACAGCGCGATCGACGTCGAGGCGCTGAAGAAAACCGGGTACGTGGAATTCCCCTACGCGCTGCGCAACTTCGAAGCGCATCCCTTCGCGACGCCGAGCGGCAAGATCGAACTCTATTCGCAGCACATGGAGCGCAACGCGCACGATGCGCTTCCCGCCTATATTCCGCCGCCCTATGCGCGCGCAGATGGCGCGACCGACGCGGATTATCCGCTCGTGCTGCAAACCGGACTGCGGGAGAAGACCTTTCACCATTCCCGCTTTCGCGAGCAGGCATGGACCAAGAAAGTGTCACCGGATCCGGTCGTCTACATACATCCCGAGACGGCCGCCCGGTTTGGCGTGCGGGAGGCCGACTGGATCAAGGTGGAGGCGGTCGGCGGCTCGGGTTCGTGTCAACTCAAGGCGAAAGTGACGGGGGACACGTTACCAGATGTGCTCACGACCGGTGTCGGATGGTGGCGGCCCGATGCCCCTGCGCCGCATTTCGGTGCGCGCGACGTAAATATCAATGCAGCGCTCTCGTATCGAACGCGCTGGGATCTCGCGAGCGGCTCCGCCGACACGGGCGGCATTCCCTGCAGGATTGTGCCCACCTCTCCGCAGCTACCAGTGCAAAAATAACCGAAAGGGCTCCTATCGGGGCAGCCTTCGCCAACGGCTTCCCGTGGAACCTGCTCAACCTCGCAATTGTCGGCTGCGCTTTGGATCCGCAGCATGCCGTCGCATTGGCAACGCGCGATTTTGCGGGCAGATTCTCAATCAGCATATTGTGAGGTATTACAATGACTCGCGCGGCTTCTGCCATCGTGGGCATCGGTCACACGCGATATGGTCGGCTGCCGGAGTTCGATGCCTACGAGCTCGGGCTCTGGGCGCTGAAGGAGGCGCTCGCCGACGCAGGACTCGCCTTCAAGGACATCGACGGGCTCATCGTCAACCGCATCCCGGACTATCAGCGCTTCTGCGAGATTGCCGGCATTGATCCCGACTACGTGAACATCACGCCGGGGCAAGGGAGGTTCTCGGGCATCGACATCGAGACTGCGGCGGCGCTCATCAATGTTGGGCTCGCCACCACCATCGCGCTCGTCTACGGCAACAACGGCCGCTCGGTGGGCGACCGCTACGGCGGAGCCAACGACACCTATGGCAGCGGCGGCGCAGGCAATTGGTCTCCCTATGGCATGACGTCGCCCGGCGCGTTCCACGCGCTGATGGCGCGCCGTCACATGGAGATGTACGGCACGACTCACGACCAGCTCGGTACCGTGTCGAAGACGTTTCGTGACCACGCTGCGTTCAATCCGGCCGCCGTCATGCGGACCCCTTTCACGCTCGCCGAGTATCACGACTCGCGCTGGATCTGCGAGCCGCTGCACCTGCTCGACTATTGCCTCATTAATGACGGCGGCGTCGCGCTGATCCTTACGTCGGCGGAACGCGCACGTGACTTGAAGCAAGCGCCGGTTTATGTGCGCGGCTACGGTATGGCGACCACACTCGCGGGCTCGATGTTTCCGCCAGATGACTTCTGGCGCGGGGCGATGCGCAAGGCCTCGGCCAAAGCGTTCGGCATGGCTGGCGTGACGCCCGCGGATATCTCTACGCTGATGATCTACGATAACTTCACACCGACGGTGCTGTTCTCGCTCGAAGGCCACGGCTATTGCGGTGAGGGAGAGAGCGGCGCATTCGTCGCCGATGGCCATCTCGCGCTCGGCGGCCGATATCCGGCGAACACGTCCGGGGGCCACCTTTCCGAGTCCTATATGCAAGGCTGGGCGCTCAATCTCGAAGCCGTTCAACAGGTCCGCGGTCGATGCGGCGAACGGCAGGTCAAGAATTGTGAGTTCGCGCACTATATGGCGGCGGCGCCCGTGGTTACGTCAATCATTTACGGCAAGGAGCCGTCATGAGGCCGTTGCCGCAGGTGACAGCGGCGGATGCGCCCTTCTGGAGGGCGCTGCGCCGCTCCCGCGTTGAAGTACAGCGCTGTAACTCCTGCGGGACGCATCGCTTCCCGGCGACGCGCTACTGCGCGAAGTGCCGTTCCGAAGAGAGCGAATGGGTCGCGGTCGCGCCCTCAGGCACGCTGGAAACATGGTGCGTGTTTCATCGCCCATACTTCGACGCCCTGCCAGTGCCCTACACGGTTATTCAAGTAAAACTCGATTGCGGTGTGCGCGTCTTCTCCAATCCGTCCGGCGTCGCGACGAGCGCGCTGCGCATCGGCATGCCGGTGACCGCCGTCTTCGAGGACATTGCGCCGGATGTTACGCTGTTGAAATTCAAGCCGAAGGACGGACCATGAAAGCGATGGTCGTGCGGGCGCCGGGTGGCGTGGACGTTCTCAAGATGGAGACGATCGCCGACCCCACGCCTGGCCCGAAGGATGTTGTCATCCAGGTCGATGCCTGCGGTGTGTGCTTCCACGACATCGTCACGCGCAACGGCACGCTCAAGTTTGGCGTCGAGATGCCCGTGATTCTCGGTCACGAGATTTCCGGCACCGTGACGGACGTCGGCCGTGACGTGCGCGGCTTCAAGCACGGCGACAAGGTCGCGACCGTGCAGCGCTATCACATCTGTGGCTCGTGCCGCCATTGCCGTCTCGGGCGCGAGACACTCTGCCCGGAGCGCAAATTCACAGGCGACGCTGGGCTTGTCGGCGGCTATGCCGAATATGTCGCGATCGAGGACGACAATGTCGCGCTGGTGCCTGAGGGCGTTGCGCTGCAGGATGCTTCGATCGTCGCCTGCGCGGTCGGCACGGTCCTCAACGCCATGCGCGAGGTCGCCAAGCTGAGTGCGGGCGAGACCGCGCTTGTCACCGGCGCGGGCGGCGGCCTCGGCATGCATGCGGTTCAGCTAGCGCGGCTCGCCGGCGCCTACGTGATCGCGCAGACCACATCGCCGGAGAAGGCCGACCAGATCCGCGCGCTCGGCGCACATGAGGTCATCATTCATGCACGCGGCGAGGATTTTTCCGGCGCGGTGCGGAAAGCGACCAACGGACAGGGAGTCGATGTTGCGATCGACAATGTCGGCAGCCAAATGTTCGAGTCGATCCGCCGCAGCATGGGCATCGGCGGGCGCTGGATCTTGATTGGCCAGCTCACCGGCCAGTTCGTGCCGTTCAATCCGGCGCAGCTCTTCCTCAAGAATGTCTCGATGCTGAGCGCGACCAGCAC
>JBPCLS010000247.1:0-4449 GCA_051003055.1 Casimicrobiaceae bacterium | reverse complement strand
CGGTGCAGACGCGACCAATCGAACGCAGAACCGGGATCGGTCTTGCGGCCAGGCGCGATGTCGCTGTGCCCGACGATCGCTTCGATGGGATATCGCCGGCGCAGCGCTCGGATGAGTCGCGCCAGCGTTTGTGATTGTGTTGCTGTGGAACGCACATTGTCCGTGCCCTCCAATGGAATGCCGATCGAGAGATTGTTGCGTTGTGCGCGGCCCCCCCACGACGACGCACCTGCGTGCCACGCGCGTTGCGCGCACGCAACGAATTGCACCAATGTGCCATCGCGGCGGATGAAAAAGTGCGCCGAGACCCGCCTTTCCGCAATCGTGGCGAAATAGGGATGCGCCGTAGGGTCCAGCGTGTTGGTGAAGAGGCGTACGACACCGTCGTCGCCGAACTCTCCGGGCGGCAGCGAAATCCCGTGCACGACGATCAGCGATATTGTCGTTGCGCGGGGCCGGTCGTCGCAATTGGGAGATGCGATCCAGGTGGCGATCGAGGCCAAGCCGTCCGCGTCGATGACGAGCCGCTGCGCCCGCCGCACACTCACTTGAGACCCAGGCGCTCCATCCGGTAGCGCATTGCCCTGAACGTAATGCCCAGAAGTTTGGCTGCAGCGGTGCGGTTGTACCGCGTTTTCTCCAGCGCTTCATTGATCGCCGCTCGCTCGACGCGGTCCAGATAGTCCTGCAGTGGCCACTTCTCGCCTGGAGGAAACGCCGTGTCGGATTCATCGATCACCGGGGTCAAGTGCAGATCCTCGGCATTGATTCGCTGGGGATTTGCCGCAAGCGAGAGCCCCCGCTCGAGAATGTTTTCGAGCTCGCGGACGTTGCCTGGGAACGGATACCGTTCGAGGGCGGCGATCGCCTCCGGCTCCAGTTGCGCGGGCGTGCCGCGGTTGAGCTTGGCCAGGATCGCATTGGCAATCAGCGGGATGTCTTCGCGCATCTCGCGCAAGCTCGGCATCGCCAATTCGATCACGTGGAGCCGATAGTAAAGATCCTGGCGGAAGTCGCCCGAATCCACGAGTCCGCCAAGCTTCTTGTGCGTCGCGCTGATGATGCGCACATCGACCGGCTCTTCCTGCGTAGCGCCGACCTTGCGCACCTTTTTTTCCTGAATCGCGCGCAGCAGCTTGACCTGCATGGCCAGGGGTAGATCCGCCACCTCATCCAGGAACAGCGTTCCGCCGGTAGCCGCCTGGAAAAAGCCATCACGATCCGCCTCCGCGCCGGTGAACGCGCCTTTGCGATAACCGAAAAATTCGCTTTCCATCAGATTCTCGGGGATCGCGCCGCAGTTGACCGCGACAAACGGCAATTCGCCGCGCGGGCCGTTCAGGTGGATTGTCCGTGCGGCAAGTTCCTTGCCGCTGCCCGACTCTCCGTTGATGAATACCGGTGCCTGACTCTTAGCCAGCCGCTCGATCAGTCCGCGTACCTGCTCGATCGCCGGCGACTCGCCCAACAGTTGATACGAACTCGGCTCCTTGGTCTTTTCGGGCACTTTGAGCGCCTGTCTGACGAGTGCGCGCAACTGCTCCAGCGCGACCGGCTTCGCCAGATAGTCGAAGGCCCCGGCTTTCAGCGCCGCTACCGCATTTTCCGCGCTGCCGTACGCCGTGATGACCGCGACCGGCACGTCGAGCCCCTTTTGATTGATGTGCTCAATCACGCGCAGGCCCTCGGCGTCGGGAAGCCGCATGTCGGTGAGACAAAGGTCGAAGGGCTCGCGGTCGAGCAGCCGCACGGCTTCAGCGACCGATTCGGCGCGCCTCGTATCGAGTCCCATCCTTGATAACGTGAGCTCGAGCAATTCCAGCAGATCGGGCTCATCGTCGATGATGAGCACTTTCGGTTGCCCGCGAATTTTTCTGGTCACACTTCCTCCATGAAAGCTTTGATCTTTGCGCCGTCTTCGCAGGCTTACGCCGAGGAGTCCGGAACCATTGCCCGTCTCAATGTCAGTCGGAAATGCGCGCCGGGTCCTTTGGGCAAGAGCTCCAGCACGGCACCATTCGCGTCGGCCAACTCGCGCGCGATATAGAGGCCGAGCCCCGTGCCGCCGGGCCGAGTCGTGAAGAATGGCTCGAAGATCTGCGGCCGCAACTCGGCAGGGATACCCGGTCCATCGTCGTTCAGCTCGCAGATGACGGCATCGCCCATATAGCCTGCGCGCGCGGTAACGTGAATGCTGCCCTCTTTTTTCTGGCAGTGCTGCCAGGCATTGCGGACCAGATTCCATACGATCTGGTTCAAGTGTCCACGATCGAAGACGACCAGCATATCGCTTACGGTATGTATGACGATGCTCCCCGGCGGCATATTCTCGGCGGCAACGATTTCCTCGGTCAACGCGTCCATGAATTCCGCCAATGGCACGATTTCCGGTTGCTGGCGGTCACGGCGGTTCAGTTGCAGCACCTCGCCGACGATGCGGTCGATGCGCTTCGCGTTGTTGCGGATCATCCCGAGCAGCCGCGCACCTTCGGGTGCGACCGCGCCATCTTCCTCGAGCAATTGCGATGCCTGGTTGATGGCTGACAGCGGGTTCCTGATCTCGTGCGCGATGGAGGCGGTCAGACGGCCCATTGCGGCGAGCTTCATTTGTTGCGCTTCGGTCTGCGCTCGACCCAGATCCTCCAGATAGATCAGCGTGCCGCCGTTCAATCCCGAGCCGATCCGCACCAAACGCACGCGCAGCAGTCGTTGCGTCGCGTCCATCTTGAACGGGGGCAGCGCTTCCATAATGTCTTCTTGCCAGCGGCGCCAGTAATCGTGCAAGGTCGGGGAGAATTCGGCCAGGCGCATGCCGCCGCGCATGCGGCCGAACCCACCCAGCAGTCGCGTTACCTGCGCGTTATGCCCGCGCACGACGCCGTTGAGATCGACGACCAGCACGCCGTCCTGCATGTCCTGGATGATCAAGCGGTTAACTTGTTCGAGATTGGCAACGTCGATGCCGCGCTGTGCCGCCAGATCCTCCGACAGTTTGGTGTAGCGTCCCAACGCCACAGCGATGCCCACCATCGTAAAGTAGCCGAAGCCGATGATGCCGGTCTGAAACAGCTGCGCACCGGTTACCTGCCCCTCGAACGCGCGAATCGTATCGAGGCCGAGCAACAAAATGGACGCGAACGCTGCGTGAAAAAACGCCGTCTGCGTACGCAATAGCCATCCAGCCGCGGCAAGCTGCGGAAACAGCAGAATGGCCAGTGGCGCACCGAAGCCTCCACCGGAAATCATGACGAGTCCCAAGAAAAAGACGTCGCCGGCCAGTAGCGCCAATAACATGGGAGGAACGGGCAGCGGCAGCCGATCCTGCTGCAGCCAGAAGAATGACCCCAGCCCGAAGAGGAAATACAGGCCGGCACCGGTGACAAACGCGTTGGGTGTCAACACGTTGATCGAACGCGGATCGATCAACAACGCCGTACCCAGCAACGCGGCGCCGCAGACCGCGCGGTAGAGACCGACCAGCCACAGCGTCCGGCGTCCCGAGTCGCCGAGCATCGACGACATTGGCGTCTCATCGAGCGGCGGTAGAGTCGGTGTGGGCTGCATCGTTCGGGTCGGCGAGGAGGTGTGTTGCATCGAAGTGAATCAGGGTTTTTTCAGCGCACACGCGCTATCGGCACAACGAAATCCGTCCGCGGACGGCTTCGCGTCCGCGACCGGGAGAAATACCCCGCATGCCGCGCACTTGACCATTTTCTCGACCGAAACAGCGGGGTTCTTGTTGCGCGCGTCGCGCGCCCGTGCTTTCGCGACGTTCCACATTCGCCACGCGAACAGCAACACGAAAATGAGGACGATCCAAAAGACAAGCTTGCTCATGAGCTAGCGTTTCTAAAGCACTTTGCCGGGGTTGAAGAGGCTGCGTGGATCGAGCGCCCGTTTGATCGCCCGCATCAGATCGAGCTCGACGTCGCCCTTGTAGCGGAGGAGGTCGTCGCGCTTCAATTGTCCAATGCCGTGCTCGGCGCTGAAACTTCCCCCGTGGTGCGCCACCAGATCGTGGACGATCCGGTTCACGGCAGTCGCGTTGTCCAGGAAATCCACTGCGGCTTTACCCTCCGGCGCGGACAAGTTGTAATGCAGATTGCCATCGCCCAAATGTCCAAAGATGATCAGACGTGCGCGCGGGAACGCGGCCAGAAGTGCCGCGTTGCATTCCTCAAGGAAAGCCGGGATCGACGAGACGGCAAGCGAGATGTCGTGCTTGATGTTGGGGCCTTCGCGCCGCTGCGCTTCGCTGATGTTCTCGCGCAACGCCCATAACCGCGCCGCTTGGGCGGCTGATTGGGCAATCGTCGCGTCAAGGACGACCCCCGCGTCCACCGCCGTTGTAATGGTCGTTTCGAGGAGCGTCGCAATGGGCGAATCCTGCGCACTGTCGTCGACCTGGACGAGGACGTACCAGGCGTGGCCGGGCATCGGCGCCGGCAG
>JBPCLS010000246.1:0-3376 GCA_051003055.1 Casimicrobiaceae bacterium | reverse complement strand
TCGTCGCGGGTGGCGAAACGGCTGGCGCCGTGGTCGCCGCGCTCGGCGTGCAATCGTTGGCGATCGGCGAGGAGATTTGTCCGGGCGTTCCGTGGACGTTGGCGACTTCCGCGTCCGGTAAACGCTCGTTGCAGCTCGCGCTGAAATCCGGCAATTTCGGCGGCGCCGAGTTTTTTGCGCAGGCATTAACGGCATGAGCGAAGAAACGCGAGCGCGGGAAGAAATCGCCGACTTCGGTCGCATGCTCTACCAGCGCGGGCTTGCCCATGGTTCAAGCGGCAACTTGAGTGCGCGGGTGCCCGGCGGTTTTTTGGTGACGCCGACCAACACCTGCCTCGGGCGTCTCGATCCGGCGCGTCTTTCGAAGCTCGACCTGGAAGGTGGAGTGGTAAGCGGTGACCCTCCCTCCAAGGAATCGCTGTTGCATCTCGCGTTGTACCGAGCGCGTGAAGTCAGCGCGGGAATCGTGCATCTGCATTGCACGCATTGCGTCGCACTCTCGTGCCGAGCCGACCTGCCGGCCGACAATGTACTGCCTCCGGTGACCGCTTATCACGTGATGCGGATTGGCCAATTGCCGCGGCTGCCGTTCTATCGACCGGGCGATCCGGCGCTCGCCGCCGCGGTGGGTGCCTCGGCATCCTTGCATCACGCGATGCTGCTCGCCAATCATGGCCCGGTCGTCGCGGGTCGCACGCTGGCGGAAGCGGTTTACAACGCCGAGGAGCTCGAAGAGAGCGCGAAGATCTTTTTGTTGCTCGAAGGGCGGGCAACGCGCTACTTGACGCCGGAGCAAGTCGCAGAGGTCTCGGCCGCGTTTCCGAGCTAGGGGACAGACCACGATTTCGACGATCTTTCCTCATAGCGTGTCGCGTCGAAAATCGTGGTCTGTCCCCGGCCTAACCGCGCCATCGCGCTGGAGTAAAATGCGGCGACCTTTAAGTTCCTCGGGACATACCCGAATGTCGCTCTACGCCTTAGGCTTGAATCACACGACTGCACCGCTCGACCTGCGGGAACGGGTCGTGTTCACGCCGGACGCATTAGGTGAAGCGCTGCGCGATCTCATCGGCGCGCGGCGGGTCAGGGAGGCGGCGATCCTCTCGACGTGCAACCGGACCGAAGTCTATTTCCATGGCCCTGATCCCGCTCCGGTTGCACACTGGCTGGCGGGCTTCCACAGCCTCCCCGACGACGCGCTGACACCGTACGTTTACACGCTGCCGCACGAGCGCGCCGCGGCGCACGCGTTTCGCGTCGCGAGCGGTCTCGACTCGCAGGTGCTGGGCGAGCCGCAGATTTTGGGACAGATGAAGCACGCCGTGCGTTGCGCGGAAGCGGCCGGTTCCATCGGACTTGTGCTGAATCGGCTGTTCCAGCGCACGTTTGCGGTCGCCAAGGACGTGCGCACGCAGACGGATATAGGCAGCGCGTCCATCTCGATGGCCGCGGCGGCGGTGAAGCTCGCCGGGCGCATCTTCCCGTCGCTTGCGGAACAACGGTTGCTGTTGATCGGCGCCGGTGAAATGATCGAGCTCGCGGCCACGCACTTTGCCGCACAGTCGCCGCGCTCGATCACCGTGGCGAATCGCACGTTGACCCGCGGCAGTCAGCTCGCAGACCGCTTTGGCGCCGATGCGATCACGCTGAACGAGTTGCCGGAACGGCTGGCGCAGTTCGACATTGTCGTGACGTGCACGGCGAGCACGCTGCCGATTCTGGGCAAGGGCTTGCTCGAGCGCGTGGTCAAACAGCGCCGGCATGCGCCGGTATTCATCGTCGACCTTGCCGTTCCCCGCGACGTCGAACCCGAGGCCGGCAAACTCGATGATGTGTTTTTGTACTGCATCGACGACCTCGCCGAAATCGTCAAGGACAATCTGCAGATTCGCCGTGAGTCGATCGTGCAGGCGGAGGAGATGATTGCCGAGCAAGCCGCCCATTTCCTGCGCTGGCTCGACGGCCGTACAGTGGTGCCGACGATCGCGGCGCTCTCTGGCCACCACGACGCATTGCGCGTAGCGGAATTAGCCCGCGCCCACCGGATGCTCGCTGGCGGTGCTGCCCCCGAACAGGTGCTCGAAGCGCTGGCGCGCGGGCTTACCAACAAATTTTTGCACGCGCCGTTATCGGCGCTGACTGCGGCAGGTGATGCCGAGCGCGCGGAACTGGTTGCGCTCTTCGAACGCGTTTATCGGCTTCCCACTCCGCCCGCCGACGGGCATTAGCGCTTAACACCGCCGCTATAAACCCGTCTTCGTTGCCGCACGCCAGCCAGTCCGCCAAACTTATTCCTCAACACCGTCGCGCGCCTCGTGTGCTCAAGTGAGCGGCGGGCCTCGCACGCGGGTGTACGTCGGTGAGATTCCGTTTGGGTTTGCTTATACCGTAATGCTACCGCTCGCGTTTTGCGGGCGCATTGAGATGAAGCCTTCGCTCCGATCCAAACTCGAACAACTCACGTCACGCCTGGAGGAACTGGACGGGCTCCTCTCCGCGGAGGACGTGACGTCTGATCTCGACCGTTTTCGCGCGCTCTCCAAAGAAAACTCGGACCTCGCGCCAGTGGTTGCGCGTTTTCGCGAGCATGTCCAAGCGGAAGCCGATTTCGCTGCGGCACTGGACATGGCAGGTGATCCGGGACTGCGCGAATTCGCGGGCGAAGAACGCGTGGCCGCGCAAGGCCGCATAGCAAGGCTTGAGCGGGAGCTCGAAACCGCGTTGCTGCCGAAGGACGCGAGCGATGATCGCAACGTGTTCGTCGAGATTCGTGCCGGAACCGGGGGTGATGAATCGACGCTTTTCGCCGGCAGCCTGTTTCGCATGTATGTCCGGTATGCCGAGCGTCAACGTTGGCAGACGGAAATCGTTTCGGAATCGGTCAGTGAGCTCGGCGGCTACAAGGAAGTGATCGCCCGCATCGCGGGTCCGCGTGTATACGCGAAGCTCAAGTTCGAATCGGGGGGTCACCGTGTCCAGCGCGTGCCCGAGACCGAAGCCCAGGGGCGTATCCACACATCCGCGTGCACGGTTGCCGTGATGCCGGAAGCCGATCCGGTCGTCGACATCGTGATCAATCCCGCCGACCTGCGCATCGACACGTTCCGCGCATCGGGTGCGGGCGGGCAGCACGTCAACAAGACCGATTCGGCGGTGCGCATCACGCATTTGCCGACGGGGCTCATCGTCGAGTGCCAGGACGATCGCTCGCAGCATCGCAACCGCGCGCAGGCAATGGCGGTGCTCGCGTCGCGCCTGCTCGACCGCGACCGCCGCGAGCGCGCCCAGAAAGAAGCCGCGCAACGGAAGTCGCTGATCGGCTCCGGCGATCGCAGCGAACGCATCCGCACCTACAATTTTCCGCAAGGCCGCGTCA
>JBPCLS010000245.1:0-6035 GCA_051003055.1 Casimicrobiaceae bacterium | reverse complement strand
GTGCTGGACGGTCTGCTGCATTCGATCGCCTTCGCCCCGCGCGAAGCCTTGGCGGGGGACTTCCTGAACGGAATGTCACGCGCGGCGTTCGCCACCGCGCACGACATCTCGAGCTACAGCTTCGCTGCGCTGGCGAAGGGCGCGCGGCCGTTGCTCGCGGGCCGCAACGGGGCGCTGGTCACGTTGACCTACCTGGGCTCGGTGCGCGCTCTCGCCAATTACAATGTGATGGGCTTGGCCAAGGCGAGTCTCGAAGCGAACGTTAGATATCTCGCCTCGTGCCTGGGGCCGGAAGGGATTCGTGTGAACGCCATCTCCGCGGGTCCGATCAAGACCCTTGCCGCGGCGGGCATCGGCGGCTTTGCGAAGATTCTGCGTTTCGTCGAAAAAACTGCGCCATTGCGACGCAATGTCACCATCGACGAAGTCGGCAACGTCGCGGCCTTTCTGCTCTCGGATCTCGCGAGTGCGGTAACCGGCGAGATCACCTATGTCGACTGCGGTTTCTCGAACGTCGCAGCCGGGATGACGGAAGAGTAGTTACCCGTCCGCGCGTTTCGCCCGCTCCCGCGCGATAAAAATTGGGGTGAATCTTCCATGACCGCAAACGTCCGTCGCTCCGACGCCGTCATTATCGGCGGAGGCCATAACGGGTTGACCTGCGCGGCGTATCTCGCCCAAGCGGGGCTCAAAGTGGTGGTCGTCGAGCGGCGAGGGATCGTGGGCGGGGCCGCGGTCACCGCGACATTCCATCCGGGTTTTCGCAATTCGACGGCAAGCTATACGGTCAGCCTGCTCGATCCGCAAGTCATCCACGACTTGCGGCTGGCCGAGCACGGGCTGGCGATCATCGAGCGTCCTGTCGCGAATTTCTTGCCGCTGCCCGAGGGCGGATACTTGAAGATCGGCGGCGGCGTCAAAGCGACGCAGGCCGAAGTCAACAAGTTTTCACGTCGCGACGCCGAGACCTTGCCTGCGTATTACGCAATGCTCGAGCGCGTCGCGGCGGTATTGCGGGAGCTCACGGGGACAACGCCGCCGAACGTGCGCGCGGGCGGTTTGGCCGACGCGGCACTGGTTCTCCAGTCGCTTAAGCTCGCGAAGAGTTTCCGCGCCATGGGGCTCGCCGGACGCCGCGATCTGCTTGACCTCTTCACCAAAAGCGCCGGCGATATCCTGGACCGCTGGTTCGAATCGGCGCCGATCAAGGCCGCGTTCGGCTTCGACGCCGTGGTCGGCAATTTCGCGAGCCCCTACACGCCGGGGTCCGCTTACGTACTGCTGCATCATGTTTTCGGCGAGGTGAACGGCAAGCGCGGTCAGTGGGGACACGCGCGCGGCGGCATGGGCGCAATCACCCAGGCGATGGCCGCGGAATGCACAGCGCGCGGAGTGACCTTGCGCACCGACGCCCCGGTCGCCCGCGTCACTATTCACGGCGGACGCGCAACCGGCGTCGAGCTCGAATCCGGTGAAGTGATCGAGGCCCGCCGGGTCGTCGCCAACGTCAATCCCAAACTTCTGTTCGAGCAGCTGGTTGCGCCCGAACATCTGGATGCGGATTTTCGCGCGCGGATCGCCGGCTACCGCTGCGCTTCGGGAACGTTCCGGATCAATGTGGCGCTTTCCGAACTGCCGGATTTCAGCGCGCTGCCGGGACGCAACGTGCAACCGCATCACGGTAGCGGAATCATCCTCGCGCCGTCGCTTGCCTATACGGAGCGCGCCTATTTCGACACACGCACGCTTTGCTGGTCGCGCGCGCCGATCATCGAAATGCTGATTCCGTCGACGGTCGATGATTCTCTGGCACCGCCCGGACAGCATGTTGCAAGCCTGTTTTGCCAGCATGCCAATCCGCGCGTATCGGACGTGTTGCCCGGACGCACGTGGGACGATTTGCGCGAAGAGGTCGCGGATCTGATGAT
Source organism: Casimicrobiaceae bacterium (assembly GCA_051003055.1). Taxonomy (GTDB): domain Bacteria; phylum Pseudomonadota; class Gammaproteobacteria; order Burkholderiales; family Casimicrobiaceae; genus VBCG01. The sequence continues at coordinate 4,107 of JBPCLS010000245.1, read as the reverse complement.
CGACACGGTCACGCAATCCGCGCCGAACTTCAAGGCGAGCGTGCTGGGCCGGCGCGTGCTCTCGCCGCTCGATCTCGAGCGCGAATTCGGGTTGATCGGCGGCGATATCTTCCACGGCGCGTTGAGCCTCGATCAGCTTTTCGCAGCGCGCCCCGTGCTGGGCCACGCGAACTACCGGATGCCGGTGCGCGGTCTCTATCTGTGCGGATCAGGCGCGCATCCTGGCGGCGGCGTTACCGGCATTCCGGGGAAAAACGCCGCACGCGAAATCTTGAAGGACGCGCGGCGCTCGCGTTAAAGTTCTTGCGACCGCTAAAGGCGCGAGGTCTGCAACACTCTCGCCAAACGTATAAAGCCGAAGTCAGCCGATAAGCCGGGTTCTGTTACGGCGCACGGCTGCCCGTGCGCTATGGCCGTCATTCTTCTAGGCGCAACGTTGCCGTTGCGCTCGAGCCACCTACCCGCGGACTTGGCGAGCAGCCTGTGTTGCTACTTTGCGTCCGCCTATTTGGTGTTGCTCCGGATGGAGGTTGCCGCGTTTCACCCGCTTCGTTAAAAAAACGAAGCGACTCGTCTCTGTGGCCCTGTTCATCGCCTTCGTCGGCCGCTGCTAAGCGGCAACTTATTGCGTCTGGGCGTTACCCAGCATCCTGCTCTGCGGAGCCCGGACTTTCCTCTCCCCGCGCCGTTTGCACGGCAACAGGCAGCGACGGTCTGGCTGGCTTCGGGCCGCGGAGTGTACGCGGATTGGCAGCGGCACGCCACCGGCCGACTCACGCAGGCGCGCGGCGCTCTTGCCGCCGCGGCGGCATGGCTTTAAGGCGCCATCCTCCACCGTACCTCTTCACCCGCGCGCAACGGCACAATCTCATCGTTGCCGAACGGATAAGCGGCCGGAACGCGCCATGACTCGCGCGTCAATGTGATTGTGTCGGCGTTGCGCGGCAGACCGTAGAAATCGGCGCCGAAGTGGCTCGCAAAACCTTCGAGCGCGGAGAGTGCGCCGGCGTCTTCGAACGCCTCGGCGTAGAGCTCGATGGCCGCGTGTGCGGAAAAGCAGCCCGCGCATCCGCACGCTGCCTCCTTGAGGCGTCGAGCGTGCGGCGTGGAGTTGGTCCCAAAAAAAAATTTGGGATTGCCCGAGGTCGCGGCCGCGACCAACGCCTGGCGATGACTTTCCCGCTTCAGAATGGGCAGGCAGTAGAGGTGCGGTCTTAAAGCCCCGGCCAAAAGCGCGTTGCGCGAATAGAGGAGGTGTTGCGGCGTAATGGTCGCGGCTACGTTGCTCCCGGCACTGCGGACGAACGCCGCCGCGTCGCTGGTGGTGATGTGCTCGAGAACAACTCTAAGCCCAGGAAAATCGCCGAGTAGGCGCGCGAGCACCGTATCGAGAAACACCCGTTCGCGATCGAACATGTCGATCTCCGGCGCGGCGGCCTCGCCGTGCACCGACAGCACGACACCCTGTTTTTCCATCACGGCCAGGACCGGATACACGCGGTCGAGTGATGTGACCCCCGACTCCGAGTTGGTCGTGGCGCCGGCCGGATAGTACTTGACGGCGCGGACGAGCTGCGATGCCTTCGCCCGGACAATCTCCCCGGCAGGCGTGTTATCGGTCAGATAAAGCGTCATCAGCGGCGCGAAACGGGTCGCGGCTGGTAGCGCAGCCATGATCCGATCCCGGTACGCGCGCGCCGCTTCGACCGTGGTGACCGGCGGCTGCAAATTGGGCATGACGATTGCTCTCCCGAATACGCGGGCGCTGGCGCCGACCACCGCAGCCATCGCAACCCCGTCGCGCAGGTGCAAATGCCAGTCATCGGGCCGGCGTAACGTCAGCATCGGTGCGCCGCAGTCGTGCAAGACATTGTTTTTACGGAATTATATGAAAGTTGACCAGGAAAAATCTTCGCTGCGCTGCTTGAGTTCACCAGCGGACAAGGGGCTTGGACCGACCGGCTTGAGCCGCTATAATGGACAATTTTTCGCCGGGATGAGCGATCGTACTATTTGCGGCTTTTTTCATCGGCAAACTATTTAGAAGAAAGCGGAAAAGGGTGAAACGAAGTATGGCAGCGAAAACGGCAACGAAAACGGCAATGAAAACGGCACCTGCCGTTAAACGCGTCCGCGAGTTGACCGAAGAGGAGATCCTCAAGGCGCCCGAAAAGGACTACATGAAAGAACCCCAGCTCGCGTTTTTCAAAAAACGCCTGGTGGAACTGCGCGGACAATTGCTGCAGAACGCCGACGATACGGGCGAACACCTGCGCGAGAACGAAGTCACGACGGATCCGTCCGACCGCGCAACGCTCGAAGAGGAGTACACGCTCGAGCTGCGCACCCGCGACCGCGAGCGCAAGCTCTTGAAAAAAGTCGAGAAATCGTTGCGGATGATCGATGATGGCTCGTACGGATGGTGCGAGGAAACTGGCGATCCCATTGGTGTTCCCCGATTGATCGCCCGCCCGACGGCGACGCTCTCGCTCGAGGCGCAGGAACGGCGCGAACGCGTGCAGAGAATGTACGGCGACTAAAGCGCTTCCGTCCCTCGTCGTGTCAGTGAAGACCTGACAGACGCGACTCCGCGAATCCGATTACAGTCGCAGCGCTGCTTGTAAAGCCGCGCTGGTGCTCGAGGTTGACCGGCGCGAGCACACACCATTCGCGAGGAGACCTAAAGACCATGTTCAAGCTACCGCCCTTGCCGTATCCCGAAAATGCGCTCGAGCCGGTGATCTCGGCCAATACCATCTCGTATCACTACGGTAAGCATCACAAGAAGTACGTTGACGATCTCAACAAGCTGATCGCGGGCACCGAATACGAGAACGCATCGCTCGAAAAAATCATTGCCGAGAGCGCAGGCCAGGCCGAAAAGAGCGAACTTTTCAACAACGCCGCGCAAACCTGGAACCACACGTTCTATTGGTTGAGCATGAAAAAGGGCGGCGGCGGCAAGCCCACCGGAAAGCTCGCGGGCATGATCGATACGGCGTTCGGCGGCTTTGACAATTTCAAAAAGGAATTCTCGAAGAGCACCGTTTCACAGTTCGGCACCGGCTGGGGCTGGCTGGTGCTGGATGGTGGAGAGCTGAAGGTCGTCAAGTCCGGCGACGCCGAGTTGCCGTTGACCAAAGGCCAGAAACCGCTGCTTACAATCGACGTGTGGGAGCACGCCTATTATCTGGATTACCAGAACAAGCGGCCGGCGTATGTCGACGCCGTCATCGACAAACTGTTGAATTGGGAATTTGCGGAAAAAAACCTGGCATAACGAGGCTTCTTGCCGAACGCCGCCTGTGCCAGCGCGTACTCCTGTGGGGTGAGGTGCGTCGGCAAAAGCGTACTACGCATGCTCGGCAGGGTCGTTTCGTCGAACTTCTCTCGCTCGTCGCGCCCGGCGGCTTGTTACAGCCCGGAAATTGAGACCATAATCCCACTTCTAAGCTCCTGGGCGGGTTGCTGCCATGGCTTTTTTCTCCAGAACGCCGGCCAAGAAACCCGTTCAGCCGAAGCCGGAACCGAAACCCGGTGCCGGTGCCGGTGACGTTGCGCCGCAGACGTCGGGTAGCACGCGGGTGCGCCCGGTCTCTGCCCGCGAACTCGCCGCGCAGGTGCAGGATAAGCGTCGGGGCGACTCACGCAACATCGCGCGCAACATCGAACCGACGGGCGAGATCACCATCACGGGAGTCAGTCTGATCGAATGGCCCAACGCACCCTCCGCGATGGAGGTTACGCACGCGAATCCGGGCTTGTGCGCAGTGCTCGAAAATGCGGCATTGCTCTTTGCCGGCGGGCAGACGACGCCCGCGCGAGCGCTGCTGGAGGAGGGGGTGCAAAACGACTACGACGCCAAGCAGTCGTCCCTAGCGTGGCTCGCACTCTTCGACATTCTGCAGCGCGTGGCCGACCGTTCTGCGTTCGAACAACTCGCGCTGCAGTACGTCGTTCAGTTCGAACGATCCGCGCCAGCATGGGATGAAACCGCGAAGTTAGATCCCGGTCCCAAAGCGGTTGTGGGTGGCTACATTCCGATTACCGGCCGGCTTACCGCCGCGAGCCTGCCGCAGATAGAAAACTTGAAGCGTGCGCTCGCCA
>JBPCLS010000244.1:0-6071 GCA_051003055.1 Casimicrobiaceae bacterium | reverse complement strand
GCTTAGTTTTTGCGCAGCGGGTCTTAGGACGGCCGCGTAGCTGCTAAAGCAGTCGGCCCGTGGACGGGACCCGTCGCTGTTAATGCAGTGCGCCCGTGGGCGGACCGCATCGTACCTAATGCAGCGGTCCCGTTGGCTGAGTCGCCACCAGCGCGGCGACCGGCGACGCGTGATGGCACACCACCCGCCAGCCCGACGGCGTGCGCATGAAAACGTTGGTCGCCACCGCGGTGCCGCGCGCCGTGCCTGCGGACGTGGACACGTGCTCGATTGCGCTTTGCATCGCAAGTCCGACGGTTTCGATGACGACGATCTCGTCGAGACGAAACGTCAGTTTGGCGTCGCCGGAAAAGAGTTGCTCCCATGCGGTGCGCACGGCATCGTAACCCACCATCCGCGGGCCGCCCGGATGCACGCAGATGATTTCCTCGTCGTCCGCCCACGCGGCCATCATCGCGTCGAGGTCGCGCCCTTCGAACGCCTGGTAGAACGCCAGCGCTGCGTCCTGCGGCGACGTATAGATCGGTGGCGTGCGGAGTTTGGCCATCGCGTTACCGTCTCTGGTCAAACCGCCCGCGAAACGGTGACGGGCTCCGGCGATACTGCGGACTCAGGGGACATGCGGGCGAGATTGTAGACTACGCTCGGCATTAACTCGCGCATGCACCGGAAGTGGCCGAGCGGACATTCGCGCTGAAAGCAGGGACTGCACGCGATCTCGATTTTGGCGACTTGCGCGGTGGGGGACAGCGGCGGTGTGTAAACCGGTGACGACGAACCGAACAACGCCACCAGAGGTACGCCCACGGCCGCCGCAGCGTGCATCAGGCCCGAATCGTTGCTGACGACCAGCGAAGCTACCGACAAGAGATCGATTGCCGTGCCCAGATCGGTGCGGCCAGTCAAGTCGCGCACTTTGTCGACGTCCTGCCCCAGCGCTGCCATCACCGCGTTGGCGGCGATCTTGTCATTCGGCGAGCCGACGATCCAGACGGCAGAACCTTCGCGCAAAAACATCGCGGCCAGCTCGGCGAAATGATGGGGTGGCCAGCGCTTGGCAGACCCGTATTCAGCGCCGGGACTAAGCACGGCCACCGGCCCATCGGTTTTCAGCCGTAGCGCACGGATGGCAGCCATCAGATTGGCGCGGTCGGGAACGAGCACGGGCGCCGGCGGAAAGGGCACGAGTGTACCCGCCGAGGCAGCGAGGGCGGCAAAACGGTCGACCAGGCGGGGCAGCGCTTTGACGTCAAGGCGGCGCGCGTCGTTCAGCAACCCGAAGCGCGCTTCACCAAAGTAACCGGTGCGCCGCGGAACGCGCGCAAACCAGGGTACGAGCGCGGATTTCCACGAGTTGGGCAACACCAGCGCGCGCGAATACTTCTCCCGTTGCAGATCGGCGCCCAGGCGGCGCCTTCCCAGGAGATCTAGCTTGCCTTTTTCAAACGGGCTCTCAATGATCTTGCGAATGCCACGAATTCGTCGGTAGACGGGCGCGCACCACGAGGGTGCTAAAACATCAACGAGAGGATCCACAAACGGATCCCGAATGAGCGCAACGAGCGGCTCGGAAAGAATTGCGTCTCCGACCCACGACGGCGCTACGATCAAGACTCTCTCGCGGGTCATCGCAAGTTACCGAAAACGTTCAAGCATAAGTTGAAGCGCCGCGACCGCTGACCCGCGCTACAGCGCTGTCGCGACGTCAATCTTCCGCCTTATTTCCCAACTCATTTTCCACCCTACGCCCGTCGTTAGTAAGCCGATAGCGCGTGCCGCAGTACGGGCACATGGCTTCACCGCCATCGGGGAGTTCCAGGAACACGCGCGGATGCGACGACCACAACGGCATCGTCGGATTCGGGCAGAACACCGGCACGTCCGCGCTACTCACGGACACCCACGAGTTCTGGCCGACGTCGGTATTCGGATCGGCGTCCCGCGTCATACCTTGGTGAGCCAGGTTTGCTTCGCCGGATTCTTGCCGTTGACGGTGTCGAAGAAGAGCGACTGCAGCTTGTGCGTGATCTCTCCGCGCGCGCCCTCGCCGATCATCCGGTTGTCGACTTCCCGAATGGGCGTGACTTCGGCGGCCGTGCCGGTGAAAAATGCTTCGTCGGCGCAGTACACCTCGTCGCGCGTGATGCGCCGCTCGGTCAGTTTAAGCCCCAGCTCCTTGGCGAATGTGAAGATCGTCGCGCGCGTGATGCCGTTCAATGCACCCGACGAGAGGTCCGGTGTGTGCAACTCGCCGTTGATCACGAGGAAGATGTTTTCGCCTGATCCCTCGGAGACGTACCCTTGCGGGTCGAGCAGCATTGCTTCGTCGTATCCGTCGTGCGTCGCCTCCTGGTTGGCGAGAATGGAATTCAGATAATTGGCGCAGGCTTTGGCGCCGGTCATGTGAATGTTGACATGATGGCGCGTGAACGAAGAGGTCTTGACGCGGATCCCTTTTTCGATCCCCTCGGCGCCCAGATAAGCCCCCCAGGGCCAGGCGGCAATGGCCACCCGGACCGGATTCGATTTTGCGGCGACGCCCATAGCGTGCGACCCGTAGAACACAAGCGGGCGCAGATAACACGATTCGAGCTTGTTGTCGCGCACGCACGCGAGTTGCGCGGCATCGATGGCGTCCTTGGAAAACGGTATTTTCATGCCGAAGATGTGCGCCGAGCGAAACAACCGATCGGTATGGTCGCGCAGCCGGAAGATGGCGGGCCCCTCCGCGGTCTTGTAACAGCGCACGCCTTCGAACACGCCCATGCCGTAATGAAGCGTATGCGTGAGCACATGCGTGGTGGCGTCGCGCCACGGGACCATCTTGCCGTCGTACCAGATCCACCCGTCCCGGTCGGCCATCGACATCCGCAACTCTCCTAGAACTTCCGGCAAAGGGTGCGATTTTAGCGGATTTCCGTGCGCGCCCCTGAGGCGGGCATCGACCGTCCCTTCTGCGCTAGTCCGGTTTGGCCCAATCCGCGCCGAACGCCTGCTTCCACAGCGCAGCCACCGCCGCTCGGCGTGCTGTTTCCGGCTTCGGTGGAACCCGCGCCTGCGGTGCTCCGGTGAGACGGACTGCATGCTGCAGGCGCCGGAATTCGCGGTACGCATCGGCAGCCGAATGCGCGATGTCCGGCGCGAGCAAGCCCAATTGATGAGCCATCTCAAGCAGCGCGATGTTGCCCAGGTTGCGGGTCAGCAGCGGATGGCGATGTGCGTAGGCAAGCACCAGATACTGCACGGCGAATTCGATATCCACCATTCCGCCCGCATCGTGCTTGACGTCGAACAGCGCCGTTGAATTCGGACGTCCGGCAGACATCTTGCGGCGCATCGCGACGACCGCGTCGGCCAGCGTTTGGGGGTCGCGTGGCAGGCAGAGGATCGCCTCGCGCTCGCTCTCGAAGGCGGCTCCTAGCCGCGCGTCACCGGCAACGAAGCGGGCACGCGTCAACGCCTGATGTTCCCACGACCACGCGTGCTCGCGCTGATATTTGCGAAAAGCCGAGAAACTCGAGACCAGCAGCCCGCTAGCGCCATCCGGGCGCAGGCGCAAGTCGGTCTCGAACAAGCGTCCCGCCGCGGTCGTTGTCGTCAGCCACGTGTTCACGCGTTGCGCTAATCGCGTGTAGCGCTGCGGCCGCATCGTTGCGTAGCGGTCATACTTCGCCACGTCGTACAGGAACACGAGATCGAGATCGGACGCGTAGCCCAATTCCTTGCCGCCGAGCTTGCCGTAGCCGATGATTGCGAATCGTGGCGGGAGAGCGCGACGGCTCGCAATCTGCGACCAGCACAACTCGAGGGTCGCGGCGAGTACCAGGTCGGTGAGCGCGGACAAGTGATCGGCGAGTCGTTCGACGGTAAGGTACCCGCCTAAATCCTGCGCGAGCAGCCTGAACGTTTGCGTGTGGTGGAAGTGGCGCAGCGCATCCATCTCCCGCTCGGCGTCTCCCGCTTGCTCGACGAGCGTCTGCGCAAGCTCGTCCTTCCAGCCCTCCCAATCCGGCTCCGCGAGCAGAATGCGCGCGTCCAGCAATTCGTCCAGCAGAATCGGATGGCGCGTCAGATACTCCGCCGCCCACGCCGACGCGCCCATCAGTTGGGCGAGACGCGGCAGGAGCTGCGGATGCTCGATGACGAGAGCCAGGTAAGCACTGCGCCGGCTCACCGTTTCGAGGAGTGCCAAGAGCCGCACGAATACCGCCTGCGCGCCGGCGCGACCCGGGTGCGCCGCCGCGACGCCCAGCAGTTGCGGAATCAATGTGTCGAACCGTTGGCGCGACAATTCCGGAAGTGCAACCAAACGGCTGCTGGTCCGCACGTGCGATAGTGTCGCCATGATTCCCGCCGGATCAGCGAAGCCTGCGTTCGTCAAAATTTCCATCGCCGCCGGCGACGGGGTAGGGTCCTCCCACAACGCGCGCAGCGAATCGTCGGCTCGCGAATCCGCCGCTTGGGGCCCGCCCAAAACCTGCACAAAATGCAGCGCGACAACGGCGCGCTGTTGCGCCAGCGCTCGGTCGAACTCGCTGACCGACGGGCACCGCATGGCGGCAGCGACGGCGGCGCGCTCGCTTGCGTCCTCGGGCACCTGATGCGTCTGTGCATCGTCACGGTATTGCAGGCGATGTTCGAGATTGCGCAAAAACAGGTAAGCCGTGCGCAGCGCATCCGTGGCTTCCGGCGGCATCGACGAGCGGATAGCCAGGGCGGCCAGCGCCGGCAGCGTGCCTCGCTCACGGAGTCTGGGTTCGCGGCCGCCCCGCACGATCTGCAGCGCTTGCACGATGAATTCGAGCTCGCGAATGCCTCCCTCGCCCAGTTTGATGTTGGCAGCGACGTCGCGGCGCGTGCGCTGTCCGCGGATCTGGCGGTGCACGTCGCGCAGACCTTCGTACGCGTCGTAATCGAGGTACCTGCGATAGACGAACGGCGTGATCAGTGCATCGAGTTCGTCGTGCCTGACGCCGGTTAGCGGGCGTGCCTTGAGCCACGCATAGCGCTCCCAGGTTCTTCCCTGCGTGACGAGATACTGTTCGAGGCCGGCAAACGACGTCGTCAGTGTTCCCGCCGCCCCGTACGGCCGCAACCGCATGTCGACGCGGAAGACGTAACCGTCGGAGGTGAGTTCGTGGAGCGCGCGAATGACTCGTTGCCCCAGACGGTCGAAGAACTCGCGATTGGAAAGCGTGCGCGGTCCCGCGGTTTCGCCCTCTTCCGGGTAGACGAACACGAGATCGATATCCGAGGAAACGTTGAGCTCACCGCCGCCTAACTTGCCCATGCCGACGACAATGAGTTGCTGCGGTTCGCCACACTCGCTGCCTAACGGTTCGCCATGCTCCGCGGCCAATGCACCTGCGTGCCGCGACACGGCAGCGCGCAGCGCGACGTCGGCGAGTGTGGTCATCGCCCCGCAAACTTCGGGAAGGTCCGCGCGCCCGGTCAGATCGCGCACAAGCGTGTGCAGGAAAACCCGCCGGCGCAAGGTCCGCAGCGTCGTCGCCAGCAGCGACGTTTCGGCGGTCTCCAGACGGTCAATCGCGGCGCGCGCGCTCGGCCAGTCAAACGGGCGATCCAGCGCGGCGACGAGCTCTTCGCGCAACTCCGGTAGCGAATCCAGGATGCGCGTCGCGTAGCGACTGAACGCAAGCGCGGGTTCGAGGTCCATCGATGGCAGGGGCGATGCGATCGTTCGGCTACAATCGAGTGGCGATGAGCGGTGCGCGCATTATGTCCGTCGCGTCTGCTTCCACTCATTTGCCACTTCGCATGCCGCCTTGACCCAATCGCGCGCCAATCGTTTTCTGCGCATTGCAGGCGCTGCCATCACCGCCGCGGTCGCGTTGTTTTGTCTCGCGCTGCTCGCGATTCGCTTCATCATCTTTCCGCGCATCGACAGTTACCGCGCCGAGATTGTTGCCCGTCTCTCCGCCGAGCTCGATGCCGGCGTTGCCATTGCCGCGATCGACACCGGGTGGGACGGATGGAATCCCAAGCTGTCGATTCGCGGTCTGGCGATCCATGACCGGGCGCGGCCCGATGCCGCGCCGGTGCTGCAGTTG
>JBPCLS010000243.1:0-7495 GCA_051003055.1 Casimicrobiaceae bacterium | reverse complement strand
GATGAAGACCGAGTTGACCGCAGCGTTGAGCATCTCCTCGTTCTGCAACAGCTTGCGGTACCAATCGAGCGTAAACCCAACCCATTCGGCGTTCAGCTTTGAGTCGTTGAAACTGAACACGACGACGACGGCGAGCGGGACGTACAAAAACGCGTAGACGGCCAGCGCCGACGCCCAGAGGAGCGGCGACCTACGCATGGGCCACTCCGCGCCGCGCGAGCCAGGCGGCGACACCGGCGATGGCGAGCACGGCGATCGTCAGCATCAGCGAGAGCATCGACCCGAACGGCCAGTCGCGCGTCCCCAGGAACGATTCCTTGATGAGATTGCCCACGAGCCAGTCATCCTTACCGCCAAGGATTTCGGGAATTGCAAACATCCCGAGCACCGGGATGAACACCAGCGCCGAGCCGGAGAAGATGCCGGGCAGCGAAAGCGGAAACGTGACGCGCCAGAACCGGTCCCAGGCGTTTGCGCCCAAGTCCTGCGCGGCATCGAGGAGCGCAGGGTCGTGCTTCTCGAGATTCGTGTACAGCGGCAGGATCATGAACGGCAAATGAACGTACACCAAGGCGACGATGACCGCGAAGCGGGAAAACAGGAGATCGAGCGGGCCGAGGATGATCATCCACGCGTATACCCGCACCAGGAAGTTGCTCGCGAACGGCAGAATGACGAGCAGCACCATGACATCACGATACTGCTTCGGGCTGCGCGCGATCAGCAACGCGACCGGATACGCCATGACGAGGCAGATGAGAGTCGTCAGCGCGGCGACACCAAAGCTCTTGACGAAGATCTGCGCATAGATCCAGTCGCCGAAGAACACGCCGTAATTTTCGAGCGTGAGTCCGCGATCTTCACCCGGTACGTCTCCAAAAATGGGTGCTAGCGCGCCGAACTCGCCGGGGTAGCGAACGCTCGCGACGACCATGATGAGCGCCGGCAGCAGAAAAAAAACGACGAGAAAGACAAACGGGGGTCCGCTGACCAGCAAGCGGGTCAAGCGTCCCGATCGGCTGCGAGTCGAGGTTTCAGCCATCTGCACTTTCGGCGCCACCGGCCAGGGTCGGCGGGCGCGTCATCGGTCCAAAAACGCGCCCGCAGCAGCTTTCCACGACACGTGCACCGGATCGCCGATCTCGAAGAATTTGGCACGGCCCGGCGCCGAATTCGGCAACAGTGCTTCGATCTTGTGGTCCCCCGGAAGATCGACGATGTACGTCGTCACGTCGCCGATGTAGAGAAAATTATTGACCGTGCCCTCGAAACTGTTGGAGTCGGGCGAACGCTCGCCACGTGCGCGGATCACCACCTGCTCGGGGCGAATGATGAATACGCCCTTGGCGCCGGCGTCCACGCCATCGCGCCGCGGCGCCATCACGCTGCCGAGCGAGCCGACTGCAAGTTCCAATACCGGCCCCGCCGTCGTGACGACAGCATCGTACATATTCACGTTGCCGATGAAGTCGGCGACGAAGCGGCTCTGCGGGAACCCGTACAGACGATCAGGCTCGTCCAATTGTTCGATTGCGCCCAGGTTCATCACCGCAATCCGATGCGACAGTGCAAGCGCCTCGGCCTGCGCGTGGGTGACAAACACAAATGTGACGCCGACGTCGTGCTGCAGCCGAATCAGCTCGATCTGCAACTGTTCGCGCAGCTTGGCATCGAGCGCGCCTAGCGGTTCGTCGAGGAGCAGCAGACGCGGCCGGTTGACCAGCCCACGGGCCAGTGCCACGCGCTGCTTCTGCCCGCCCGAAAGCTCGTGCGGGAAGCTTCTCCCTTTGTCGTCCAGTTTGACCTGCTCGAGCGCGGCTTTGACCGTGGTCGCGATCTCGGCATCGGACTTGCCCGCCATTCTGAGCGGGAAAGCGACGTTTTGCGCGACCGACAGGTGCGGGAACAGCGCATAACTCTGGAAAACGGTATGGATCGGGCGCTGCTCGGGAGGCGTGTCCTTGAGGTCGACGCCGTCAAGAATAATCGCCCCTGAGTCGGGTAAATCGAACCCGGCGATCATCCGCAAGATCGTGGTCTTGCCGCAGCCGGACGGACCCAGCAGCGTGAAGAATTCGCCTGCGTTCACGGAGAAGCTGACGTTGTCGACCGCCGTGAAATCGCCGAAACGGCGGGTGACGTTGCGAACTTCCAGCAGCGCCATCGCGCCGGCTCCCAAACTCTAAGTCAAGTGACGCGGGATTGTAGCGGCAATTCCTGAGAAGTAACACCGCGCTTCGCGGCACGACCTTTGCGTCTGCCGTTGCGGCAAAACGACGCCGCTCGCACCTTTACCTAGGGTCGGCCTTAAAGCTGATGCGAATACAAGCTATCCCATGCTAGTTTGCCAGCGATGAGCGATAAAGCCCAACCGCCGTCGTTGCTTGAGGCGCTTCGCGCTAAATCCGAAGTGCTGCGCGAGCGTGACTCGGCCTCGCGCAAGCCGGTCGAGGAGGCGCTGCAGGATATCGACCGGCGACTGTGGATAGCATTTCGCTGGCTTGACGAAGCCGTCGGTCACTTGGAAGTGATTCGGCCGATCGTCGCGCATCAGTTTCAGCTCGGCAATATTCTGACCATCGCCAAACCGCGGTTCGACTGCGGCTTCGTGTCGTTTCGCAAGCGCGGGCTCGCGGGCCTCGAATTGCTCGAACACGTCGAGATGTTCTACCGGCTGGTCGGTGCGAAGCCGATCGTGCTGCGCGTGAATCCCGGTGGCGCAACGGCAATCGAAGAACGGCTGCGCGCCGCCACCATGCAGTTTCAGTATCAGACGGAGCAGGACGAGAAGCGCGTGGTGCGTTACGGCCTGTTCCAAGTGCAGCCGTTGATCTCGGCGTCGGTGCGCCTCCAGCCCGATTATCACCGGCAGGTCGTCGATGTGACGCTGCGCAACGTCGACCGGTTCGAGTCGGTCAGCCTCGAATTCACGCCGGACAAAATCAACGAGCCCGTGTTCGAGAACCTGGTGCAATTCATGCTCGGCGAAGCGAACACGTTCCTGCACCGCGCGCCGCTCGCGGGAATTCGCTCGCGCCGCGACCAGCCGCCGATCAAAGAGAAGGCAAGACAACGCGCGTAACGGTCGGCCGTCTCGACCATGTGTCTGCCGATTGCTAGCGCAAGACGACCCGGTCGCCGCTGCGCGATCCTCGCTGCCGACTGGGATAGAACGTGTGTCGCTAGGCCAAACTCCTGCGGGCGCTCAAGCGCAGTTCCATCTGATCGACGACGATTGCCGCCAACGTGCGCAGGATCTCCCTTTCTTTGTCGGTGACTTCCCGCGGTTGCGTGTCAAGGACGCACAAAGTCCCGAGGTTATGGCCATCCGCCGTACGCAGCGGTGCGGCGGTGTAAAAACAGAATCCGCTCTTGCCCGCGACCAATGGGTTCGTGAGCGCCACCGGATCGCGCCGGGCGTCCGGGATTACCGTTACTTCATCGCGCAGAATAGCGGACGCGCACAGCCCAGGGTCGCGTCCCACCTGCGATTCTGATACGCCGTGGTGCGATTTGAACCAGATGCGATCCTCATCGACGATGCTGATGATCGCGACCGGCACGTCGAAAATGCGAGCGGCGAGTTCGGCCACGCGATCGAACGCGCCATCGGGCGGTGTATCGAGAATCTCGTAACGTCGGACCGCGGCGAGCCGTTGCGCTTCAACGGCTGAATCAGTTTTCGGCAGCATGCAGGCAATCCAAAGTGAAGGCGGCGCGCTTCAATGAGCGTTGCCCGGGAAAGGCGTCAATTCGACAGTTGACGCTCTGCAAAGATTCAATGATTAGATTATCACTGAGCGTAGCAGGCTAATTAAGGTCGGCGCCGGGGCATCAAAGCGCCTACTGGCGGGTGGTTACAGCGGGCGCAGCAGCAGCAAACCGATCACGGCAGCCAACAGCACCGCCACCACGGCGAGCCATCGTTTTAGAGTGCGTTGGGCCGCCGCCACCTCTTTTACCAGCTCTGGTCCAGGCGGCGTCACGAGCAGCCGGCGGTGGAGCAAGCGCGGAAGTTCCGGCAGCGCCGCGACAATGTAAGGCGCCTCCGCGATCAATCGGCGTTGCAACGCCGGCCATCCGATCTGGTCGTGCATCCAACGTTCCAGAAACGGCTTTGCCGTCACCCACAGATCGAGATCGGGATCGAGTTCGCGTCCGAGTCCTTCGACGTTCAACAGCGTTTTTTGCAGCAACGTCAACTGCGGCTGAATTTCGACGTTGAACCGGCGCGATGCGCGGAACAGTTGCACGAGCACCCGCGCGAGCGAGATTTCCTTCAACGGCCGGTCGAAGATCGGCTCGCAGACGACGCGGATCTCCGCTTCCAGCTCGTCGACGCGAGTGTCGGCCGGGACCCAACCGGATTCGATGTGCGCCGTGGCCACCCGGTGGTAATCGCGCCGGAAGAACGCGAGAAAGTTCTGCGCGAGGTAGCTTTTGTCGGTCTCCGACAGCGTGCCCATGATGCCGAAGTCGAGTGCGATGTATTTGCCGTGGTTGCCGGCGTCGATTGCGACGAAGATATTGCCGGGATGCATGTCGGCGTGAAAATAGCCGTCGCGGAAAACCTGGGTAAAGAAGATCTCGACGCCCGCGCGCGCCAGCCGTTTCAGGTCGACGCCCGCGCGTGCCAATTCGTCGGTGCGGCCGATCGGAATTCCAGCCATCCGCTCCATCACCAGCACTTCGCTGTGCGTCCAGTCCCAGTGGATTTCCGGCACCAGCAACAGCGGCGAAAACTTGAAGTTGCGCCGTAGTTGCGAGCAATTGGCTGCTTCGCGCGAAAGATCGAGCTCATCGCGGATCGATTTCTCGAACTCGGCGACGACCGCACGTGGTTTCAGCCGCTTGCCGTCGGCCCATAACCGTTCGATGAGTCCCGCCGCTGCATCCATCAGTGCCAGATCGTGCTCGATTACTCTTTCGATCGCGGGACGCAGGACTTTGACCGCCACCTGCGTGTTCGATTTCGGACCAATCCCGTCCGGAAGCTGCGCAAAGTGCACCTGCGCGACAGACGCGCTCGCAACCGGCGTGCGCTCGAACGCCGCGAACACCCGCTCGACGGGCTTGCGGTAGACGCGCTCGAGCGTGGCGATGACCTGATCGGTGGGAAACGGCGGAACACGGTCCTGCAGTTTCGCGAGTTCGTCGGCGATATCCGGCGGCATCAGGTCGCGCCGCGTGGAAAGCATTTGCCCGAACTTGACGAAGATCGGCCCCAACTCCTGGAGCGCGAGACGCAGGCGCACCGCGCGCGGCGCCTTCAAGTTGCGCCAGAACAAGAGGCCGTTGACGAGCGGACGCAGAACGCGCACGCGTTCGTGGCCCAGCAGAAATTCATCGAGACCGTGACGCAGCGCGACGGTCAAGATGCGGGCGAGGCGCGTGAGGCGCATCGCGTCATTCTACGGGAGGCCTCCCGGCCCGCCCCACGTGCGCAACTAACCGGTCGTGGTGACTCCGGGTCGGCCGGATCCGCGGCGAATCGTTAAAGCGTCAACGCGCATTTCGAGCGTTGCAACGCGCTCTTCCACTTCTGCCACATGCTGCGTGAACAGGCGCATTTCGTCGCCGCGGGCGAGAAGGCGCGCCTCGTCGCGCGCGTAGCTCACCACATTTTCCGTGATGCGTTGCGCAGCGTATTCGGGAAACCCGAGCAGCCGCCGGCCGGTGTCGGCAACGCGTACGCCGATGAGCGGCCCGAGCGCCTTCGCGAAACCCTGCTCAACGAACCAAGGCAGCGTCTGCGCGAGATCCTTCAACGTGCCGCCCAGTGCCTGATCGCCCGTCTCCACGACGAACTCGCTCCAGCGCTGCGGATTGGCCAGCAGCGACGGAAGAGTCAGCGGAGAAATGGACAACGTGAGGTCGGGCTCGGCGGGCGAGGCCGCAATGGTCTCGACCATGCCGAGGTCGCCGATCCGATAGTGCACACGCAGCAAGCCGATCGTCACGAGGACCGTCCGGCCCGCGTGCGCGGCAAGCTTCTCCCGGGCCCATGCCTCGCGCTCCAGAATTCGGTTCGCGAGGCGTGCTGCCGGGCCGGAACGGTTCAAGCGAGCTGCTGAATCCCCGCGAGCAGCCATCCGGAGGAGCCGTCAACGGGCTTGGTCAGGTTCCACACTTCATCGAACGCTTGCGCAAGCGCGCCGTCTTCGCGGAGCGATCCCTTGAAACGGACGCTCGCCCAATGACGGTCGCCTTCGGTGACAACTTCGAGCACTTCCGCGTCGAGCGTGACAATCTCCGTCGGCACCTGGGTCTGCCGTGCGGCGATTTCCTGGGAGACCTCGGCGAACATTTGCGGCGTCATGACCGCGGCCAGCGCTTTGCGGTCACCGGCGTCGTAAGCGGACTGCAACTGCGTGAACTGCAATTTTGCGTGTTGCGCGAACGACGCGGCATCAAACCCCGCCGGCCACTTCGCTGCCGGCGCGGGGATCTGGGTGCCGGACCACACGGGTTCGAACTTCGTCCCGGCGCTCGTGCCTGCAACCGGCGGCGCCTGCGTCTCATAGCCGCCCGGGGTGTTGCCCAGACCGGCGCCCGCTCCCGCGTATTGGATCGGCTGCCGCGGAACCGAGCGGCGCGCCAGGAACATCCGAATCAGGAAGAACGCACCAACTCCCAGCAACGCAAGCAGGAGAAACGTCCCGAACCCTTCGGGAAGGCCCAAATGCGAGAGCAGCGCCGCGAGCCCGAGTCCCGCGGCAATGCCGGCGATCGGTCCAAGCCAGCGTGACATGCCGGACGGGGCCGCGGTTGCCGCCTTGGCGGACATCGCCACGTTCGGTGCCGCGGTTGCGGGTACCGCATTGGACATCGTTGCGTTCGGTGTCCCAGCCGGTGCCACTGAATTGGCGCTGGGCGCCGCCGGTTGCGTCGGCGTAACTTGGCGCTGCGCGCCAAAGCTGCGTCCGCCGCCCATGCGTTTCGCGTCCGCGACGTCGGCGGCGATGAGTGCGGTCGCCGCGACAACGGCGAGTGTGACGGTCAGTAATCGTTTCATGGTCATCTCCGTAACGTGTTCATTCGCGGCTTTGGGAAAATCTTCCCGGCCCGCATCGAACTCAAGTGGGCGTTTCATTGAACTAACTAGCGCGCGCCCCGCTCGTCTCAGTAAACCCAGCCGGCATGAAGCGCCACCACGCCTGCCATCAGATTATGATATTGGACCCGATCGAAACCCGCGTGTTCCATCTGCTTTTTCAATCCTTCCTGGTCGGGATGGACACGGATCGACTCGGCCAGGTAGCGATAACTCGCCTCGTCGCTCGCAACGAGCTTTCCGAGCCGGGGCAGCACGTTGAAACTGTACCAATCGTACGCTAGTGAGAGCGGCGCCGCCACTTTCGAGAATTCGAGCACCAGCGCCACGCCGCCCGGCTTTAACACCCGGCGCATTTCCGCCAGCGCCACGCCCTGCCGCGTGACGTTGCGCAGTCCGAACGCGATCGACACGACGTCGAATACGCGCGGGCCAAACGGC
>JBPCLS010000242.1:0-6316 GCA_051003055.1 Casimicrobiaceae bacterium | reverse complement strand
CGGCTCTGGGACCAGAAGACCGGTGAAAAACTCGACAAGGACCGGTTTCGCCGGGATCTCGGCGACGTCATCGAGCGTTATCGAGAGGTGGGCCGGCGCATCGGCGCTGCGCTGTAAACGGTTTCGCCAGGAGGAGGGTCGCGATGAAAAAAGTAGGCAAACGTAGCAAAACCGGCGCGCCTTCACACAAGATCGGATACGCCGTGGTCGGGCTCGGCCACATCGCGCAGAACGCGATGCTCCCGGCTTTCGCTCATGCCAAAGGCAACTCGCAGTTGGTCGCGCTGGTATCGGGCGACAAGGAAAAGCTCGCGAAGCTCGGGCGCAAATACAAGACGCCGGCCCTTTATTCGTACGAGCAATACGACGCGTGTCTCGCGAGCGAGGCGGTCGATGCCGTGTACATCGCGTTGCCGAACAGCATGCACCGCGACTACGCGGTGCGCGCCGCCAACGCCGGCGTCCATGTGCTTTGCGAAAAGCCGCTGGCAGTGACCGTGCAGGAGTGCAAGCAGATCATGCGCGCGGCCGAGCGCAACAACATTAGGTTCATGGTCGCGTATCGTTTGCACTTCGACGAGGCCAACCTGCGCGCAATCGAGATCGTCAATTCCGGCAAGATCGGCGAGCCGCGGATGTTCAATTCACAGTTTTCGATGCAGGTCCGACCCGGCAATGTCCGGCTCGACGAAGAATTAGGCGGCGGAGCGCTCTACGATATCGGCATCTATTGCATCAACGCCGCACGCTATCTATTTCGCGCGGAGCCGACCGAAGTGTTCGCGGCAGCCGCAAGCAGCGCCGACAAGCGCTTCGCCGAGGTCGACGAAATGGTAAGCGCCGTGATGCGCTTTCCTGACAACCGCCTCGCCACGTTCACCTGCAGCTTCGGGGCCGCGCACACGAGCCGCTATCAGGTGATCGGAACCAAGGGCGACCTCGAAGTATCGCCGGCATACGGCTATACCGACGAGCTCGCGCATCGGCTGACCCTCCACGAGAAAACCACCGAGCGCAAGTTCGGGAAGCGCGACCAGTTCGCGGCAGAGCTCGTCTACTTTTCGAATTGCATCCTCCACCGCCGGCAACCGGAACCTTCCGCCGCGGAAGGCGCGATTGACGTCGCGATCATCGAGGCGCTCGCCAAGTCCGCGAAAAAAGGCCGGTTGGTGAAGGTCAAAGGCAGGTCACGCGCTACGCGTCCCGCCGTGGCGCAAGAGATTACGCGACCGGCAGGGAAAGAACCGGAACTGGTTAAAGTCAAGCCGCCGCACTGACTCTTCGTTACAGCCCCAGGACCGACCCGCCGAGTCCCGGCTCTCCGGTTGCCCAGATGTCTTCGAAACGCGCCACAAGGGGTTTTGCGTCCTGCGGCTGCTCGATGGCCAGCGCGGCGCGCGGGTGATCGACGTGGAAGCGATGCAGAAAGTGCCGTCCATCCGCGATGACCAGCGGATCCATCGCGCTGCGCGCCTCGGGTCCCGTGCGATAGAGAGTCATCGCGTGCGAATGACTCTTCAACAGCGCGAGCATACGCGGACACGATTGCTCGATCCAGCGCGTATCGTGCACGATCAGATCGACGTGCGTGTGCGGCATTCGGCGCAGGAACGCCGCCAAATTGTCGGCTCTCGCCGCGCTGTTCCATCCACCTCCGGACAAATCGATATCGAAGACCTGGACCTTCGACCGCGCTAATCCGATCAGCTCCTCGATCGCGGCTTGGTAAGCCGACGTGGTCACGATGACGTCGTTGCGCGGCGTTGGCGTGGCGGCGGAATCAGCCGATATGGAGGAATCCATCGTGGTATCCGTCGTGGAGAAATTGGATTTGCTGCGCTGAAAGCGCCGCGGCGGCTCGTGAGCCGAGTGTACGAGCATTGGCCAAGCTTGCCAGGGGGCTGCGCTTCCCCGCGGGCCACGGGTGCGCTTCGCCGTTGACATACAGCGCGTCGCGGTCGTACAGCCATTGGGTGCGCCGATCCAGGTGCACGCCGGATTTCGCAATGCGGGCAAAAAATGCCGGACGCGATAGCCGCCGCGACGGTCGCGTGAACACGACGACAGGTTTGGGTTCGGACAGAAACGATCCTAAAAAACGCTTAGTCGCCGCCCGATCCCAGCGAATCTGCGCCAGGACTCTTGTGACTTGTTCTTGCATCGCCCGGCCGATGCGCGCGGGTTCACGCGTGCGCGCGAGATCCGGATCGGCATAGCGGCCGGGAAGCGCGCATCGATCGTGCAAAAAATCAAGGAAGGCCTGAGCCAATTCATTGTGCGCAGCCGCGCGAAAGCCGATCGAATACGTTGTGCATTCGGTGACGGCGACGCCGTCGTGCGCGTAGGAGGGCGGGAGGTAGAGAAGGTCGCCTTGCTCCAAGACTGCTTCATGTTGTGGCGCGAACCGGCGCAGAATCTTGAGTGGCACATTAGCCTTGAGCGCAAGCTCCGCCTGCCGTCCGTAGCGCCAGCGCCGGCGGCCAGTTCCTTGCAGCAGGAACACATCGTACGAATCGTAATGCGGGCCAACCCCTCCGCCCGGCACGGCATAGCTCACCATCAGATCGTCAAGGCGCGCATACGGCAGGAACGCGAACCGGCGGAGCAGCGCATCCGCTGCTGCCGAGTATAGATTGACGCCTTGCACCAGCAGCGTCCAACCCGTAGCGGGAAGCGCCCGGAAATCGGTTTTGCGCAATGGTCCCTCGATGAGCGACCAACGGCCGCGCTGATTGACGATGACGCGCGCTTCAACGTCGTCGCGGCCCGCGAGTTCGATGAGTTCCGCTCGCGTGCAGACGGGAGCGAGATCCGGTACCGCCCCTCGTACGAGCAATGCCTCCTTTTGCCAGTAGCGCCGCAAAAAAACTGCAGGTGTGTGGCCGGCGAGCAGGCCACGTTGACTCAGTTTTGCCATCGATGTCCTAAAGCAAGTCCGTAATCATCCAGTTCCGACGTGGTGCTTGCGGTGAAAATCAATGAAGCGTTTAATCCAGTCACATTGATCTACTCGGCACGTAGACAGTGGTGTTTTAAACGGATCTAGTTCAGCCAATCAACTCGATTTTGCCATGGACGTATTGGAGCAGCTGCTAATCCTCCCACACCATGCAAGGCGAAAGCCTTAGGAAGCCACGTAGGCGCCCCCCGGTGTGCGGTGCAGCGCCGGGTTGGGCGGCGGAATAGAGGCGAAAGAGAGATGCCATGAATGCAGTCAACCATGCTCGCACTATGGCGAGCTACAACGCCTGGATGAATAAACGAATATACGATGCCTGCTCCAGGATCTCCGACGAGGAGCGAAAGCGTGACGTAGGCGCTTTTTTCAGATCCATCCATGCGACGCTTAATCACCTCCTACTCGCTGACCGAATCTGGATAGGTCGCTTCACTGACCGACCGTTCGAGTTCAAGACACTTGATCAGGAGCTTTACTCGGACTTCTCACAGCTGCGAGCAGAGCGGGAGAAAGCCGACAATGGCATCATCGCTTGGGCCGAATCCCTAACGGAGAAGGATCTGGGCCGCGAACTCTTCTACACGAGCGTGGTTAATCCTCAACTGAGAAAATATCCGTTCTGGTTTGCCGTCACACACTTCTTCAACCATCAAACCCATCACCGAGGGCAGGTAACGACTCTTCTCAGCCAGCGGGGTATCGATCCTGGCGTCACGGATTTGATATGGCTTCCAGAATTGCACGCGACTCATCAATGAGTGCGTCTGCCGCTGCGCCACCCACGGGCGATCTTGGCTTCGCCTACCGCGCGCGCAAGAATGGAACTGTCGAGGTCGTGCACCGTGGGAAGCTCGCAGCCACTCTGCGGGGTGTGGACGCGCGAGCCTTCCTTGCTCAAGTTGAGACAGGTGAGTACACGGACAGTCAGCAACTCATGGCTCGTCTCACCGGTAACTACAAGCGTGGGAACGAACGCACCGCGCGCAATCACCTGCGCAATCGTCGCTGACAGGATGAAACAGTGGCCGTACCGTTCCATCGCCGTCGCTGACGCACTTGCGTGTCGGCTACGTACAATGACTGTACCCCGCTGACGCAGCGATCGCATTTGATGTTCCGCGGAGGCACTTCCTTTAAACCATCCCGCCGCAGGCTCGCCCGTGAATGTATTCGCCAAAACCGTCGTCACCATCAAGCTCAAGCTGTTCGATGCCGGCAACGAGTTATTGGAAGAGCCGCAGGAACCGCTCACCTATCTGCACGGTGCCGATTCCGGCATTTTCCCCAAGATCGAGGAGGCGTTGGGCGGGAAGGCGGTCGGCGATTCGATTTCGGTCACGCTCGAGCCCGAGGACGCGTTCGGCGATTATGACCCGGAGCTGATTCGCGTTGTACCGTTAGCAGAGCTGCCCTCCGATATCACGGTGGGCGGTCAATTGCTGGCCGAGCAGAACGGCGCGGAAATCGTCTGGCGGGTGACCGACATCGCCGACGGGAAGGCCGTGCTGGACGGCAATCACGAACTCGCCGGACAGCGGCTTCGCTTCGACGCGACGGTGCTCGATATCCGTCCCGCATCTTCCGAAGAACTCACGCACGGCCACGTGCACGGCGCGGGTGGCCACCATCATCACTGATCGATGAGCTTGCGCAACGTGTAAAGTGTCTCGAGCGCTTCGCGCGGCGACAACGCGTCGGGCTCGAGCGCGGTCAAGCGTTCCATGATCGTGGCGTACCGCGGGTCCGCGAGATCCACAGGCAAGGCGGCGGTGCGAGGACCCGCAAAGAGATCGCTCTGCGTTTCGCTGGACGCAGAAAATCGGTCGAGCCGCGCGAGATAGGATTTCGCCTGCCGGATCGTTTCGGGCGGAACTCCGGCAAGTCGTGCGACCTGCAGGCCAAAACTGCGATTCGCGGGGCCATCCGCCACCGCATGCAAAAACACGATGCTGTCTTTGTGCTCGATGGCATCGAAATGCACGTTGGCGCAACCTTTCAACTCGGCTGCGAGTGCGGTCAACTCGAAATAATGCGTCGCGAACAACGTCAGGCAGCGATTCCCTAAAGCGAGGCGATGGGCGATGGCCCACGCCAGCGCAAGGCCGTCGAACGTCGACGTGCCGCGGCCGATTTCATCGATCAATACCAGGCTCTCGGATGTCGCACGGTTGACGATAAAGGCCGCTTCGGTCATTTCGACCATGAACGTCGACCGCCCGCCGGCCAAGTCGTCGGCCGCGCCGATCCGCGTGTAGATGGCGTCGAGCGGGCCCAACGTCGCATTCTGTGCCGGGACAAAGCAGCCGCTGTAGGCGAGTAGCGCGACGATTGCGGTCTGCCGCATGTACGTGGACTTGCCCCCCATGTTCGGACCGGTGACGATCAGCAGGCGCCGGTCGCGTGCAAGCGTCACGTCGTTCGGGATAAAGCTTTCGACCTGTTGTTCGACCACCAGATGCCGGCCGCCGCATATCGCGATTCCCGCCTCGGTGGCAAACGTCGGGCGGATGAGCTGCAGCGCATCCGCGCGCTCGGCGAGATTGGCGAGCACGTCGAGGAGCGCCAGCGCCGCGGCCGCTTTCTGCAACGGCGCAATCGCTGGCGTCAACTCGTCGAGCAGACCATCGAACAAAAGCTTCTCGCGGGCCAGCGCACGCTCTTGTGCCGAGAGCGCCTTGTCTTCGAACGTCTTCAATTCCGGCGCGATATAGCGCTCGGCGTTTTTCAGCGTTTGCCGCCGGCGATAATCATTCGGAATTTTGCCGAGCTGTGCGTGCGTGACCTCGATATAGAAGCCGTGCACGCGGTTGTATTCGACTTTGAGATTGGCAATGCCCGTCCGCGCGCGTTCGCGCGCTTCCAGCGCGACCAGGAAATCGCCGCAGTTGGCATCGAGTGCTCGCAGCTCATCCAATTCCGCGTCGAATCCGGCGTTGATGACGCCACCGTCGCGCACCTGCGGGTTTGGCTCGGGCGCGATCGCGCGCAGCAGCAAGGCCCGCCAGTGCGGAGCGACGGCCAGATCTTCCGCAGCACCGGCAACGAGCGCCGAACTGTTGTCCGCGATCGCAGCGAGAAGCAACGGCAGTTGCGCCAGCGTTTCCCGCAGGCCGGCGAGATCGCGCGGGCGCGCCGTGCGCAGCGCGATGCGGCCCACGACACGCTCGACATCGATCGTGGCTTTGAGCGCCGCGCGAACGCCACGCTGGACGGCAGGTTGCACACGAAATGCGTCGATCCCATCGTGGCGGGCCGCGGCGCGCTGTTGCGGGCGCAGAGGTTGTGTCAGCCAGAGTTGTAACAGGCGGCTGCCGGCGGCGGCAGTGCAAGAGTCCAGCAGCGAGTAGCGCGTCGGCG
>JBPCLS010000241.1:0-4517 GCA_051003055.1 Casimicrobiaceae bacterium | reverse complement strand
GCGGGATGATGGCGTTTCAGCCAGCACGAGACGTAGACGAGCAGCGCGAAGCTCGCCGAATGCGATTCGGGGAAGCCGTATTCACCGAAGCCGAGGATCTGCTGGTAGATCTGCCGCGCGAACGACTCGGGATAGCCGCGCTGCGCCATGCCTTCGATGAGCCGCTGCTCGAACTTCTCGAGGCCACCCTTGCGCCGCCACGCCGCCATCGAGCGCCGCAGCCGGTCCGCCTCGCCCGGCGTGAACCCTGCGGCGACGATCGCGAGCTGCATCACCTGCTCCTGGAAGATCGGCACGCCGAGCGTGCGCTCGAGCACGGCCTTCACCGCATCGCTTGGATACGTGACCGGCTCGAGGCCCTGCCTGCGCCGCAGGTATGGATGAACCATGCCGCCTTGGATCGGACCCGGGCGGACGATCGCGACCTCGATGACCAGGTCGTAGAAGTTGCGAGGCTTCAGCCGCGGCAGCATCGACTGTTGCGCGCGCGACTCGATCTGGAACACGCCGATCGTGTCGGCATGCTGGATCATCTCGTAGACGGCCGGATCGTCGGCGGGGATGTCCTGAATCGAAATGGGGGACAGGCACGCATTCGGCAAATGCGTGCCTGTCCTCCATTTCGAGATCATGTCCAGCGCGCGACGAATCGCCGACAACATGCCAAGCGCGAGGCAGTCGACCTTCAGCAGTCCCATCGCGTCGAGATCGTCCTTGTCCCACTGGATGACCGTGCGATCCTTCATCGCGGCGTTCTCGACCGGCACCATCCGCTCGATCAAGCCGCGCGCGATGACGAAGCCGCCGACGTGCTGCGACAAGTGCCGCGGGAAACCCATCAGGTCGCTCGACAGCTTGACCAGGCGCTTGATCGTCGGGCTGTCGGGGTCGAACCCTGCCTCGCGGATGCGATGCGCTTCGATCACGCGACCGTCCCACCACGCGAACACGCCCGCGAGCCGCTCCACCTGCGCCAGGTCCAGGCCCAGCGCCTTGCCGACATCGCGCACGGCGCTCCTCGGCCGGTAGGTGATCAACGTCGCGGCGAGCGCTGCACGATCGCGGCCGTACTTTCCGTAGACGTACTGCATCACCTCCTCGCGCCGCTGGTGCTCGAAGTCGACGTCGATGTCGGGAGGCTCGTTGCGCTCCTTGCTGATGAAGCGCTCGAACAGCATCGACATGCGCGACGGATCGACCTCGGTGATGCCGAGCGCGTAGCAGACGGCCGAGTTCGCGGCCGATCCGCGCCCCTGGCACAGGATGTCCTTGCCGCGCGCGAACGCCACGATGTCGTGCACGGTAAGGAAGTACGGCTCGTAGCCCAGCTCGGCGAGCAGCGCAAGCTCGTGCTCGATCAGCTCGCGGACTTCAGGCGGCGCAGCCGTGCAGCGGAACGCATGCTCGCCGGAAATGAGGGATTTCTCCTCGCCGATCTTCGAACGATGCGCGTAGCGTCGGGCCAGCCCCTGCTCGGTGAGCTTGCGCAGCCAGGACGCCGGCGTCTCGCCTTCGGGCACGATCTCGCGCGGATACTCGTAGCGCAGCGCGTCCAGCGAAAACGCGCAGCGCTGTGCAACGTCGAGCGTCGCGTCGGTGAGCGCGCGCGGGTAGATCGTGGCGAGCCGCCCGCGCGAGCGCAGATGTCGCTCACCGTTGCTCTGAAGCGCGTACCCGCATTGCGTCAACGGCGTGGCGAGGCGAATCGCCGTGAGCGTGTCCTGCAGCGCGCGTCGTGCGCGTGTATGCATATGGACGTCGCTCGCGGCGACGAGGGGCAAACCGGTCTTGCGGCCGAGCGCTTCGAGTCGCTCGAGCCGTGTTGCATCGCCCGCCTGCGCGAACAGCTCGACGGCGATCCACGCGTGGCCGCCGAAGACCTCCGCGATCCAGCGCGCCACTTGGTTCGCGGTGTCGTCGTCGCTCGCGGCCAGCGGGTCCGCCGGGGTCCACAGCGCGAGGCAGCGCGACGCAAGCGAACTCACGTCGTCGCGGGTCAGCGCGTACCGGCCTTTGACGGCTGCGCGGCGGCCGCAGGTGATGAGCTGGCACAGATCCCCGTAGCTGTCGCGGCCGGTGGCCAGGAGCACGAGCTTCACCCCGTCCACGAGCGTCAACTCGCTGCCGATCACCAGCCGCTGGCCGGTTTCCTTCGCGGCAAGGTGCGCGCGGACCACGCCGGCGACCGAGCATTCATCGGTGATCGCAAGCGCGTCGTAGCCCAGCGCATGGGCCCGCTCGACCAGTTCCTCCGGATGCGAAGCGCCGCGGAGAAAGCTGAAGTTGGACAGGCAGTGGAGCTCGGCGTAGGTAGGGAGCACCGGATACTTTCGATACCGCATAAATATACGGTATCTTGGCTGACGCTGCAAACTTGTGTCCTTTCATTCCCGTTCGCCAAGAACACGCAAAAGGCGCGTCAAATGGGATGCGCGCGGGTCTCGTGCCTTCGCCCCGGAGAGGCACTGTTGGTTCTACGCGACAAGCGAGACGCCGGCGGGGAGCGCATTACGACCCGTCCATCCTTGGCGTGACGTCTGGCCACGGCTGCTAGTTGTAGAGCACAATCAGCCTTCTTTAGAGCGCACACGACAGCTCCTCCCCGCAACAGGACGACGGAGTTGTTATTTTGTATGGCACAAAATGTCGCTCATCGGCCCTTTACGCGGTTTGTATACATATCCCATCGTCATATTTGCGCCAGCGGTGGAATCCGCAAAGCCGCTTGGTTGCGATCGTGGCGACCCTTTGGGTGAATTTGCTTGAACCTTCGCCGCGTACGCTGCGACAATGATCGCTGTTGGTATTCGCAATCATTGATCGAATCTCTAGGGGGTCAGAAAAAATGCGTGGAATGCGTGCATTCGTTGCGGTAATCGGATCGGCGATTCTCCTTGCAAGCGGAGGCGCGATTGCCCACACCAAAGCCATCGGCTATCACAACTCCGGACCCGGTTCCGTGACGTTCTGGTTCCAGTCCTGGCACAGCTACGTAGCGCCGTTTTTCGAGGGAAGCTTTAATCTTGTGGGCATCAACGGGAATCCTTTTCCCAGCACGACGGTTCCGTTCAGCCTGACGACCGGGGTCAAGCCCCCCCAGCTGATCGATGGCGTCAACAATTTCTTTGCATGCAATCGGCTGCCTAACTCGTTCTGTCCCACGGACGAAGACAATTCGGGCGGCTCCAAATGGCAGGGCGTCACGTTCAACGGCCTGCAGGCGGGCGACTACCGGTTCACTTACATTCCGATCGCCAACCCGAGCGCGGATTGGGATCCAGCCACTCAGGGCGTTCAAACCAACACACTGAGCTTGAGCGGCGCCGTGGTGGGTGGTCCAGCACTGCCGCCGTCGGAAATTCCGACGCTTTCCGAATGGTCGCTGATCCTTCTCACGCTGCTGCTCGGCACTGCCGCGCTGTTCGTTCGCAGGCGCAACTGACGCCTGGGCATCACGAGCAAAAACCCCGCCGGCGTGGCGGGGTTTTCTTTTGTGCGCCCGGCAGGGCGCACGTACTTGAAGGTGGAAGTCCTTTACACGCTCGGCAAGGAGAAGTGTTAGCCGAACGGCAAGGGTGTCGCGGGTGACTGCGAATCTGGAGGAAGCCGAAGGCAAAGCGCTGGTGCAACGAACAGGAAGCGGATAGAGGCGGCGCAGCGGGGTGAGCAGGCAAATATCTGCAAAGCCCGGTACTTGCACTGAACGCTGCGACGTAGATCCGATGCGCATAAGCGCAAATGCTGAATCCGATGTTGCGCGGGTGGGCGGCCTACTTCAAGTTGGCCGAAACCAAGCGCGCGCTGGAGGAGGGGGATGGATGGATACGGCACAAGTTGCGCTGTGTCCTGTGGCGGCAATGGAAGCGATCGTACGCGCGCGCGCGCAACTTGATGAAGCGCGGACTGACGAAGGAGCGCGCATGGCGCTCGGCCACCAATGGGCGTGGCCGTTGGTGGAATGCGAGCGCCAGTAACATGCACGCCGCCTTCCCGAAGTCCTTGTTCGATCGCTTGGGACTGGTGTCGCTGCTTGATACCGTGCAGCGCCTCCAGCGCGTTTCATGAACCGCCGTATGCGGAACCGCACGTACGGTGGTGTGTGGGAGGGTGACCGGGGTAACCCGGTCCCCTACCGATTAGGGCGCCCGGCAGGCGCACCCAAAGAAAGGCCCGCTTGCGCGGGCCTTTCTGTCCAGCGATGCAGCTTGATTACTTGGTCTTCATACCGCTCGCGGGGGTGGTCGCCGGATCGGTCGTGCTGGGGGTGGCCGTGCTGCTGTTCGGCGGAGGGCTGCTACCCGCTGCCGAAGGCTTGCCGAGCTGCGTTGGCATGGTGCGATACTTCTCGAACTCTTCCTTGCTTACGCTGCCGCGGTTGGTTGAGTCCAGCTTGCTCCATGCACTCTTCATCGCCGCGTCGGCCTCGGCCTCTTCCTTCGAGATCCGGCCATCGCGATTCTTGTCGATGCGGTCGAACGTTTGCGCGTTCCAGGAGGTGTTACCCATTGCACCCGGGG
>JBPCLS010000240.1:0-2855 GCA_051003055.1 Casimicrobiaceae bacterium | reverse complement strand
GTTTTTTGTAAGCGTCCATTCCGGAAATGTTGGCCTGGCGGACAAAGGCCTCCGGCGGAGTGAAGACGCGGGTCTCCTGCAGGACCGATTCGATGTTGGACGACACGGTGCAACCTCCTCGTGGTAGGGGCGTTTTGTTCCTGCTCGTCCGAGTCTAACCAAATCCGCGGCGAAGGCGCAACGGTGGTACACGCGTGGCCGGCCAAGGCACCGCTCGATGGTAGACTTTCCGTCTCGCCAAACCTCCATACCTCCTAGCGTTTCCCCATGACCAGTCCCGAAATCCTGACCGAAGCGCCCATGCGTCCGCTCCCGCGCCTCATCTTCCTGAGCCGCTGGCTACAGGTGCCTTTATACCTCGGTCTCATTGTCGCGCAGGTCGTTTACGTATTTCACTTCTGGGTTGAGCTATTTCACTTGGTCGAAGCTGCGATGGGCAGCCAGACCGCCATTGACAAGATCATTCTGAGCGTCACGCCGGTCGGCCAGGCGGCGGCGAACATGCCTACGGAAACCGTCATCATGCTGGTCGTACTCGGCTTGATCGATGTGGTCATGATCTCCAACCTGCTGATCATGGTCATCGTCGGCGGCTACGAAACCTTCGTGTCGCGGATGCGCCTCGAGAATCATCCGGATCAACCGGAGTGGCTTTCGCACGTCAACGCAAGCGTGCTGAAGGTGAAGCTTGCTACCGCGATCATCGGCATCTCGTCGATCCATCTGCTCAAGACCTTTATCAACGCGCAGGCGTACGAACCGAAGGTCCTGATCGCGCAGACGACGATCCACATCGCGTTCCTGCTCTCGGCAATGGCCATCGCGGCGTGCGACCGCATCATGCCGCAGGTCAAGACGCGTGCATCGGCGGGCGATATAGGACACCCCGGAGGACACCCCGGCGGACACCCCGGCCATTAGCAAGCCAGTCCGGGAACGAGAGATGGCCGCAATCCGCCAGGACGACCTGATCCGCAGCATCGCCGACGCGCTGCAGTTCATCTCGTACTACCACCCCGACGACTACATTCAAGCACTGGCGGAGGCGTACCGCGTCGAGGAATCGGCGGCGGCGCGCGATGCGATCGCGCAGATTCTCACCAATTCGCGAATGTGCGCGGAAGGGCACCGGCCGATCTGTCAGGACACGGGCATTGTCGTCGTCTTCGTCAAGGTGGGAATGAATGTGCGGTGGGAAGGGGCGACGATGTCGTTGACCGAGATGGTGAACGAAGGCGTCCGCCGCGCCTACCTGGATTCGGACAACCGCCTGCGCGCGTCGATCGT
Source organism: Casimicrobiaceae bacterium (assembly GCA_051003055.1). Classification (GTDB taxonomy): domain Bacteria; phylum Pseudomonadota; class Gammaproteobacteria; order Burkholderiales; family Casimicrobiaceae; genus VBCG01. Next base: position 1,568 of record JBPCLS010000240.1, on the reverse strand, counting down.
CGCCGATCCCGTCGGGGCGCGGGTCAACACGCGCGACAACACGCCCGCGGTCGTCCACCACGAGCTCGTGCCGGGCGCGACGGTTGAAGTCAAGCTTGCGGCAAAAGGCGGCGGGTCGGAGAACAAGGCGAAGTTCGTGATGCTGAATCCGTCGGATTCGCTTGTCGATTGGGTATTGAAAACGGTGCCGACAATGGGCGCGGGTTGGTGTCCCCCGGGAATGCTGGGCATCGGCGTCGGCGGCAGTGCCGAGAAAGCGCTGCTGATGGCGAAGGAAGCGCTGCTGGAACCGATCGACATGTACGCGTTGAAGCAACGCGGCCCCTCGAGCAAAACCGAAGAGCTGCGCATCGAGATCTTTGAGAAGGTGAATGCGCTCGGGATCGGCGCGCAGGGACTCGGCGGGTTGGCGACGGTCCTCGATGTCAAGATCCTCGACTATCCGACCCACGCCGCCAGCCTGCCCGTCGGCATGATCCCCAACTGCGCGGCGACGCGGCATGCCCACTTTCTGCTCGACGGCTCCGGCCCGGTCGCGCTTGTGCCGCCGGATCTCGAGCGTTGGCCCGATATTCACTGGGCGCCGTCGGCGCGCGCCAAGCGAATCAACCTGGATGCGTTGACCGCTACCGAAGTGGCGAGTTGGAAGGCGGGTGAGCCGCTGCTCCTGACCGGAAAGATGCTCACGGGTCGCGATGCCGCGCACAAGCGCATCGCCGATCTGTTCGCGCAAGGCAAGCCGTTGCCGAAAGGTGTTGATTTCACGAATCGAGTCATCTATTACGTCGGGCCCGTCGAACCCGTGCGCGATGAAGTGGTCGGGCCGGCTGGCCCGACGACGGCCACGCGCATGGACAAATTCACCGACATGATGCTTGCGAAAACCGGGCTCCTCGCGATGATCGGCAAGGGCGAGCGCGGCCCGGTGGCGATTGCCGCGATTCGCCGTCACCAGGCGGCCTATCTGATGGCGGTCGGCGGTGCGGCTTACCTCGTGTCCAAATCCATTCGCTCGTCGCGTGTCAAAGCGTTTGCCGATCTCGGCATGGAAGCGATCTATGAATTCGACGTCACCGACATGCCGGTGACCGTCGCGGTCGACGCAAGCGGCACGTCCGTCCATCACACCGCGCCGCGCGAATGGCAAACGAGAATCGGCAAGATTCCCGTCACCAGCGAATGACCAATCAGCAGACGCGGCGGGCAAGCGGGAGGCGGCACGTGTCCGCTGACGGGACCTTTGCAACCAGCCATCACCGGCGGTGGTTGCGATGCGCGTGCGTTTTATGAGCGCCGCCGGGCCGCCCCACGGACGTCTATGCGAGCGGGGCGAAGCCAAGGCTCGAAGAGCCCGTCCGCGAGCATGGATGGCGGCCGACACGGGGTCGCTGCGGATGGCAGTCCCGCGCAATGAGGCCGCGGCGAATTGCGCCCCCTCGGGGGGCAGCGCAGCGGCGAGAGCCGCAAGCGTGGGGGTCCCCCGACGTCGCCGGTGCGCAGCCGCATGCTTGCTGGTCGCAATCGTTGCCGGCAGCGCCTTCGCCGATGCCGCACCCAAGCGCATACTG
>JBPCLS010000239.1:0-5661 GCA_051003055.1 Casimicrobiaceae bacterium | reverse complement strand
GTGTGTCGTGACGGTGAGATTCGCGTGGCGCAATCATCTGAAGGATAAGTTTCGCCGAATTTTTTCCAACCCGGCCTGCGAAGGTCGACGCTATGAACGTTGCGGTGGGTTGGCGCGACCACGGCGCACGGGAGCTGCGGAGGAGCTTCCCGCCACCTGAGCGGCTTCTCGGCCTAGCCACGCGACGAAGTAGCGCGCGTCCGCGCGCGCCGTCGCGTGCGGAGCGGTCAGCGCGAAGTAGCCACGCGGCGAATCGTACCGTTTGGGAAATGGTGCGATCAAGCGGCCATCGCTTAGCAACTCCGCGATCAACGGTATGCGTCCGAGCGCCACGCCCTGCTCACCCAAGGTCGCCTGGATCACTTGATCGTAGAGCGAAAAGCGCATCGCACCGGCGGGCTTCAAATCCGGCAGACCGTTCGCCGCGAGCCATGCCGGCCAGTTGAGCCAGGGCATGCTGGCGTTCGGATCGTCGAGATGAATGAGTACGTGACGCGCGAGATGCTCCGGCCGCGAGAGCGGCGCACCCGCACGCTTGACGAGCTTCGGGCTCGCCACGGGCAACAATCGTTCGCCGAAGAGCCGAACGGCGTCTGCCGGCGCACCGGTGTCGGCTAAGTAGCGGACCGCAACATCGACGTCGCCGCGCGTCAGTTCGACGAGGCGATCGTCCGCGGAAACGTAGACATCGACCGCCGGATGCGCGGAGCGAAACGAGGCGAGACGCGGAATCAGCCATAGCGAAGCGAAGGACACTGTCGTCGAGACGGTCAGCCCGTGCTCGCGCTCCTGGCTTCGCGCGGCGTCGGCCGCGGCGGCGAGCGCTCGCAGGTGGTCGGTGACGCTGCGATGAAACGCCGCGCCGGCGGGCGTGAGTGCAAGCGCGCGGTGCTTACGCTCGAACAACGCAACGCCCAACGAGTCTTCCAGCGCCTTGACCTGGCGCGACAGTGCGGATTGCGTGAGAAAGAGCTCCTCCGCCGCGAGCGTGAAGGAGAGCCGTCGGCCGGCAGCCTCGAAGCCGCGCAGGAAATCGAGCGACGGGAGCGCGCGTAGCGTCTTATACATTCCTGATTATACATTCCCTAGACTCATGCGAGACATGCGGAATCGGCGTTTGAAAGGACGGGCGGACGGCCGCACAATTCGCGTCATGGTTGCAGCAAAACACGACGCTCACGCAGCAAAATCAGGCGTCCCGTGCAACCAGGATGTTAATGCATTTGGCGCATAGGAAAGGACAAATTATGAACTGCTTTCGGAATGGATCGGCGGTGGAGTTGGCGCGTGACCAGATCGCTACGACGCGCGATGCGAAGGGCGCGTTGCTGCGGGTCACTCGGGGAATCGTCTGGATTACGCAAGAAAGCGATCTCGGGGACACCGTTCTGCGGGCCGGCGACAACTGGGTGCTCGAACGCGACGGGCTCACCGTCATCCAGGCGCATGTCGACGCAACGTTTTGCCTCGAAGGCGCCACGGTTTTCGAGCAGACGCCGATTGCCCCGGCGCACAGCCTGCGCACGCGCGCGCGCGCGTTGCTTGTCGACTACCTGGAAAAGTCGATCACCCGGCGTTGGGTTCCCCACGTCTGACAGGTTGCCCCCACCCGCCAGCGCGGCGCGCATTCCTATAATGGAATGTCGCGCCGCGTTATGGAAAATGCAGGAAAATGCGGGAACACGCGGGGAATGCGGCGCGCGGCCCGGAGCGTTCAAGCCACAGTACACGCCACAGATTACGATTTCGCGAAGACGACTTGGCCGTTCTTCTCCCGAACGTGGACGGTATCGCCGGCCGCATAGTTCCCCGCCAGAATCTCCCGGGCCAGTGGAGTCTCGATTGACTGTTGAATCGCGCGCTTAAGCGGCCGTGCGCCATACACCGGATCGAAGCCGTTCTGTGCCACCGTTTTCAACGCGGCGTCTGTCACCGCGAGATTGATTTCCATCTTCGCGAGCCGCGCTTCCAGCGCCTTCAACTGGATCTTGGCGATGTTCGCGATCTGCGTCTCGTCCAGTGGGTGGAACACCACGATCTCGTCGATCCTGTTGACGAACTCGGGCCGGAAGCTCGTCTTGACTTCGGCCAACACCGCCATCTTGATCAGCGCCGGGTCGTCGCCCGCATCGGTCATTTGCTGGATCCGTTGCGACGCAAGATTCGACGTCATCACGATCACCGTGTTCTTGAAGTTTACCGTGCGGCCCTGGCCGTCGGTCAATCGGCCATCGTCTAACACTTGCAGCAGCACGTTGAACACGTCCGGGTGTGCCTTCTCGATTTCGTCGAGCAGAATCACGCTATACGGCTTGCGCCGGACAGCCTCGGTCAGATGCCCGCCCTCTTCGTACCCGACGTAGCCGGGCGGCGCACCGATCATCCGTGCCACCGAATGCTTTTCCATGAACTCCGACATGTCGATGCGGATCAGCGCGTGGTCGGAGTCGAACAGGAACTCCGCCAGCGCCTTCGTCAGCTCGTTCTTGCCCACCCCGGTGGGGCCGAGGAACAAAAACGAGCCGTAGGGTCGATTGGGATCCGAAAGGCCCGAGCGCGAGCGCCGGATCGCGTCGGCCACAAGCCGCACCGCTTCATCCTGCCCGATGACGCGCGTGTGAATCTTGTCCTCCATTGCGAGCAGCTTGTCGCGCTCGCCCTGCATCATCTTCGAGACCGGAATGCCCGTCGCCCGTGAAACTACTTCGGCGATTTCTTCCGCACCAACCTGCGTGCGCAAGAGTTGCGGCCGTTTCGTCTCTGCGTTGGCGAGTGTTGCATCCGCGCTCTTCAGCTGCGCCTCGAGTTGCGGCAACTGGCCGTACTGCAGCTCGGACATCTTCTGCCAGTCGCCGCGACGCTTCGCCTCGTCCATCTGCAACCGCAACTTGTCGATTTGCTCCTTGATGTGCTGCGTCCCCGCGACGGTGGCCTTCTCCGCCTGCCACACTTCGTCGAGATCGGCATATTCGCGTTCCAAGCGCTTGATCTCCTCCTCGATGATCCCGAGGCGCTTTTTCGAGCCTTCGTCCCTTTCCTTCTTCACCGCCTCGCGCTCGATCTTCAACTGGATCAAGCGCCGGTCAAGACGGTCCATGGACTCGGGCTTCGAGTCGATCTCCATCTTGATGCGTGCCGCCGCTTCGTCGATCAGGTAGATCGCCTTGTCGGGCAGGAACCGGTCGGTGATGTAGCGCGCGGAAAGCTCCGCTGCCGCGACAATCGCGGGATCGGTAATGTCGACACCATGATGGATCTCGTAGCGCTCCTGCAGTCCGCGTAGGATCGCAATCGTCGATTCCACCGAGGGCTCGCTCACGAGCACCTTCTGGAAGCGCCGCTCGAGCGCGGCGTCCTTTTCGACGTATCTGCGGTATTCGTCGAGCGTGGTCGCGCCGACGCAGTGCAAATCGCCACGCGCGAGCGCCGGCTTCAACATATTGCCCGCATCGATGGCGCCTTCGGCCTTGCCGGCGCCGACCATCGTGTGCAACTCGTCGATAAAGACAATCGTGCGGCCTTCGTCCGCGGCGATATCCTTCAACACGGCCTTCAGGCGCTCCTCGAATTCGCCGCGGTATTTGGCGCCGGCGAGAAGCGACGCCATGTCCAGCGACAGCACGCGTTTCTCCTTGAGCGTCTCCGGCACTTCGCCGTCGACGATGCGCTGGGCCAAGCCTTCGACGATGGCGGTCTTACCCACGCCAGGCTCGCCGATCAAAACGGGATTGTTCTTGGTGCGGCGTTGCAGGATCTGGATCGTGCGGCGAATCTCGTCGTCCCGTCCGATGACCGGGTCGAGCTTGCCTTTGCGCGCCAGTGCGGTCAGGTCGATCGTGTACTTGGCGAGCGCTTCGCGTTGACCTTCCGCTTCCTGCGAGTCCACGCTAGCCCCCCCGCGCACCGTTTCGATTGCCGCTTCGAGCGCCTTGCGATTGAGCCCGGCTTCCTGGGCGATCCGGGCGGTGTCGCCCTTGGCATCGGCCAGCGCCAGCAGAAACAGCTCGCTGGCGATGAACTGATCGCCCCGCTTGCCCGCTTCCTTGTCGGTCAGATTGAGCAGGTTGGTGAGCTCGCGCGAAATCGTGATCTCGCCACCCTGCCCTTCGACCTTGGGCAGTCGCGCAATCGACTGCTTCAACGCAGCCTGCAGTTTGGGCACCGCGACCCCTGCACGGGCAAGCAGCGACGTCGTGCTGCCGTCGTCTTGGGCGAGCAGCGCCGCAAGCAGGTGTTGCGGCTCGATGAAGCCGCTATCGTTGCCGAGCGCCAGGCTCTGGGCGTCGGCCAGAGCCTGCTGGAATTTGGTCGTCAGTTTGTCGAAACGCATGAGAAGGTGGTCGATCGATCAGTTGGTTGCGGATTCCCGAAATATTAGGGATTTGCGCCTATTTTCAAGACTCGCGCCCTCCTCGTTAGGTCGGTGGTGCGTCGAGTTGTCGGGCGCCGCTCGGTCGAGAGCCGACGGGCGCTGCGCGCCTTTGCCTGCGGCCGGCTCTCTCACTCGCCCCGTCCTAGAACGCGGCCTTCGGGGCGTGCCTGGAGCGACTGAGTAGCGCCTTGACCTCGGTGATACCATTCGATTGAGTTGGCAAACGCTCAAAGCCGGTCGATGACACCACCCGATCTGCCCCCACCCGCACCCCCGGACGATCGGCGCTAGCTCCCAAGGCAGCCTCGTTCATTCAAGTATTGGTCGCGGTGCTCTGGAGTTTCTTTGGCGTCCGCAAGGGGCAAGCGATGGCGCGCGATGCGGTGACAATCAAGCCGCACCACGTCATCATCGCCGGCGTACTGCTCGCGGCGATACTGGTCGTTTCGCTGATCGTGCTGGTGAAAATCATCATAAGCAATGCTTAGAGCTTTTCTAGGCAAGAGCGGCGAGCCTATCCCCCGCCAGCACGAGTTCCGCGTCGGTCGTCAACACGTCCGGACATAGACGCAAATACCGGCCCCGGGCGTCGGTGATGATTCCCGCTGCATGCAAAGCGCTCGCCCACGCCTCCGCGCGTTCGTGCTCGACCACGACGAACGCGCCGCGATCCTCGGAGCCGCCCGCCGCGACGATGCCCTTTTTCGCCAATAACGCGACGACGCGGCGCTGCTGCGCCAGCGAATACGCGCGCAAGCGCTCCACACCCAGCGCCAACGTGAGCAGTTGCCCCGCGCGCGCCTGATAAAACGGCAGCACCGGCGGAGTGGACTCGAGAAACGCGTTGCCGCCCTCGCCGAACTGCGGCGGATCCGGCCGCCGATAGGTAAACGGTTCGCGCTTGGCGAACCATCCGGTGTCGAGCGTGCGCAACGACCCGTCGAGGTGGCGCGGATGCAGGTACAAAAAGCACGCGCCGGGGCCGCCCCGCAGGTATTTGTAGCTACCGCCGACGGCGAAATCGACGTCCAATTCGGTCACGTCGATCGGCGCCACGCCAAGCGCGTGATACACATCGAGCAGAACTTTCGCTCGGCGTTGTTGCGCTGCGGACACGATCCCGTGCAGGTCGAGCAGCCGTTGTCCGGTGGTGAAGATGACTTGCGAGACAACGACGAGATCGGCGCCACTGCCAATCGCAGCGATGATGTCGGCGGTGTCGAACCGGCCATCCGCGCGCGCTTCGACCATCGTCAATGCGATTCGACCTCGCCGCGCATACTCGCGCA
>JBPCLS010000238.1:0-3069 GCA_051003055.1 Casimicrobiaceae bacterium | reverse complement strand
GACCGCGACAGCGGCGGATGGCGAAATTATGGGGGTCCGGCATCAAAGCATGGCTGTCGAAGGCGTTCAGTTTCACCCCGAAGCCCTTTTCACCGAATTCGGCAAGCGCATGCTCGCCAATTTTCTCGATGGCACGCGCTAACGGTCGTGCGCGTCTCCGGAAGAGTGCACCTGACGGCTCTTTCGCGGAGCGCACCGCAATCTCAAGGGAATCCGATGACGATCTCGCTTAACGACGCGTTGCAACGGACGATCGAGCATCGCGAGATCTTTCACGACGAAATGTTGGCGCTGATGCGCAAGATCATGAGCGGGGAAGCTTCAACGGTGATGATCGCCGCAGTGACCGTGGGTCTGCGGGTCAAGAAGGAAACCATTGGCGAAATTGCCGCCGCGGCGCAGGTGATGCGCGAATTTGCCGTCAAGGTCGAGGTTCCCGATCGGGAACATCTGGTCGATATCGTCGGTACCGGCGGCGACTCTTCGCACACCTTCAATATTTCCACCGCATCCATGTTCGTGGCCGCAGCGGCCGGCGCGCGCGTCGCCAAGCACGGAGGGCGCTCGGTGTCGTCAAAATCGGGCAGTGCCGACGTCCTGGAAGCGCTTGGCGCCAACATCATGTTGAGTCCCGCGCAGATTGCCCAGTGCATCGGCGAGACGGGAATCGGCTTCATGTTCGCGCCGAATCACCACGCGGCGATGAAACATGCTGCACCGGTACGCAGGGAACTTGGCGTGCGCACGATCTTCAATATCCTGGGTCCGCTCACCAATCCGGCGGGAGCGCCGAACCAGTTACTCGGCGTGTTTCACCCCGATCTCGTCGGAATAGAAGTGCGCGTGTTGCAACGCCTCGGCAGCGAGCATGTGCTGGTCGTCCATGGCAAGGACGGCATGGACGAAGTGTCGCTCGGGGCGGCGACGATGGTCGGCGAACTCAAAGACGGGGAGGTGCATGAATACGAAATCCACCCCGAAGATTTCGGGTTGCGGATGATCAGCAATCGCGGGCTCAAGGTCGCCGGTGCCAAGGAGTCAAAGGAAATGGTGCAGGAAGCGCTGGCGAACATCGAAGGTGCGCCACGCGAAATCGTGCTCTTCAACGCCGGCGCGGCATTGTACGCAGCCAACGTCGCCGCATCGATCGGCGAAGGCATCGAGCGCGCGCGCGAAGCCGTGGCCAGCGGTGCGGCAGAGAGGAAGCTCCAGCAATTCGTGACAACGACGCAGAAGCTAGCGACAGTCAGCGCTTGAAATGAAATCGAATCCGAACCACGACCGAGCCGCGCATCGCAGCGACATCCTCGCGAAGATCGTGACGGCCAAGGCACAAGAGGTGATCGCCGCGCAGGTCGCGACCCCCTTCACTGTGATCGATGCACAAGCGCGCGCAGCCTCAATGCCTCGCGGATTCGAGCGCGCGCTGCGCACGACGATCGCGGCTTTGAGACCTGCCGTCATTGCCGAGATCAAAAAGGCGAGTCCCAGCAAAGGCGTGTTACGCGAAGCGTTCGATCCTCCGGCGATCGCCGCCAGCTTCGAGCGTGCGGGCGCCACATGCCTGTCGGTGCTGACCGACAAACCGTTTTTCCAGGGCGACGCGCGGTATCTGGTCGAAGCGCGCGCCGCGTGTTCGCTGCCGGTGCTGCGCAAGGAATTCATCATCGACGAGTATCAGGTCGCCGAATCGCGGGCGCTCGGTGCGGACGCTATTCTGCTGATTGTCGCAGCGCTCGAGGATGCGCAGATGGCGGCGCTGCAGGCGTGCGCGCACGCGTACGGCATGGACGTGCTGGTCGAAGTCCACGACCGCGCGGAACTTGACCGCGCGTTGCGGTTGGAGACCGCTCTGGTGGGCATCAACAACCGGAATCTGCGCAACTTCAGCATCACGCTCGACACGACGCTCAACCTGCTGGCTCATGTGCCGCCGGAGCGGTTGGTCGTCACCGAAAGCGGCATCGGGAGCCCGCGCGACGTTGCGCTGTTACGCGGCCGCGGTGTTCACGCGTTCCTCGTCGGCGAGGCGTTCATGCGCGCGGCTGATCCCGGGGTTGCGCTGACAACGTTGTTCGGCTGACGAGAAGCTACCCCGGTGTCGGCCATTTCCGTCGAGAACGTCAGCAAGCATTGGGCCGCTGCCGAGGGCCGCATCCGCGCTGTCGAGCAAATTTCCTTCCGGTGCGATGAAGGCTCGTTCAACGTTCTGCTTGGACCTTCGGGGTGCGGAAAATCGACGACGCTGCGACTGATTGCCGGGCTCGAAGTAGCCGACGGCGGGCGCATCGCAATCGCTGGGCGCGACGTCACGCGCCTTCCCCCCGCGCAACGCAACATCTCGATGGTATTTCAGAGCTATGCGCTGTTTCCACATCTCTCGGTCGCAGAAAACATCCTGTTCGGCCTGCATGTGCGCAAAGTGCCGCAGGCCGAAAGGAACGCGCGGTTGAAGCGCGTCGGCGACTTGCTTGGCCTCACCCCGCTGCTCGCCCGCAAACCTGCGCAGCTATCGGGCGGGCAGCAGCAAAGAGTCGCGCTGGGCCGGGCGGTCATTGCCGAGGCTCCGGTATGTTTGATGGACGAGCCGCTGTCCAATCTTGACGCGCAGCTTCGTGCCGAGATGCGCCTGGAAATTCGCGCGCTGCAGCGTAAACTTGGCATCACGATGGTCTATGTGACGCACGACCAGGTCGAGGCGATGTCGATGGCCGATCGCGTCATCCTGCTCAACGGCGGACGCATCGAACAGAATGGAACGCCAATCGATCTCTACGAAGCGCCGGCGAATGCGTTTGTGGCGCGCTTTATCGGCACGCCGCCGATGAACTTGCTGCGACTCGAGGCCGGCGCGGGCGGCGCGATTATCGCGGGCACGAACGGCCCCGCAATCTTGCCGGGCGCCTGCGCCGGAGGGCGGCTCGGCGTGCGTCCGGAACACATCGAGCTTGACCACGAGCATGGCGTGCGCGCAGACGTCGATACCGTCGAATACCTAGGCGGCGATTCGTTGCTGACCTGCCGAATCGGCGCGCAGCCCCTCGCAGTGCGCGTGCAAGGCAGCGTCGG
>JBPCLS010000237.1:0-3697 GCA_051003055.1 Casimicrobiaceae bacterium | reverse complement strand
GTGCAATTCGACATGCGCGTGTGGGTATTGATACTGCTGGACGAGCCACGGCGCGGCCCGCCGCACGACGATGTTCAATTCTTCGGCGAGCTCGCGCGCCAACGCGGCGCGGGGAGTCTCGTCACGTTCAAGCTTGCCACCCGGGAACTCCCAGTAACCGGCAGAGGGTTGGCCGGCGGGATGCTGCGCAAGCAGGACGTCCCCGCCACTGCGGTAAATGACGGCCGCGGCGACGCGAACGAGCGGCGCGCTCACACCTTGCGTTTCAATGCTCGCGCGCCGGCGTGGTTCTTCGCGAATTGCCATGCAACGCGGCCGCTGCGCGAGCCGCGCTGGATTGCCCACTGCAACGCGTCGCGCGTCAGCATCTCCGCGTCGCGTGCGTTGCCGGGCTCGACGCCGAAATGGGCCAGCCAGGCGGCGACCGCGGCTAAGTAGTCATCCTGGCTGAACGGATAGAACGAAATCCACAGTCCGAAGCGCTCCGATAGCGAGATCTTTTCCTCGACCGACTCTCCTGGATGGACGTCATCGCCGACGTGTTGGGTTTCCAGGTTTTCGCGCATCGATTCCGGCAACAGGTGCCGGCGGTTGGATGTCGCGTAGATCAGAACGTTTTCCGACGCGCCGGTGATCGAGCCATCGAGGATTACTTTGAGCGCTCGATACCCCGCGTCGCCCGCATCGAACGTCAGGTCATCGCAAAAGACGATGAAGCGCTCGGGCCTAGCGACGATGCGCTCCGCGATGTCCGGCAAATCGACGAGGTCGGCTTTGTCGACCTCGATCAGGCGCAGCCCTCGGCTGGAGTATTTCAAAAGCAGCGCTTTGATGAGCGAGGACTTTCCCGTGCCGCGCGACCCGGTTAACAATACGTTGTTCGCAGGAACGCCCGCGACGAACTGCCGCGTATTGCGCTCGATCATTTGCTTCTGCTGATCGACCGCAACGAGATTGTCGAGGCGCACCGCCCGGGGATGCGCGATCGTCTGGAGGGACCCCGACGTTCCCCGCTTTCGCCATCGCGCCGCGGTGACCTTGGTCCAATCGGGGTCGGGCAGCGCGGGCGGCAGCAACGCCTCGACGCGGGCCAAGACACTTTCCGCCCGGTTGATCAACGCCTGTAAATCAGCGGCATTCATCATTGCCTACGAGCGATAGTCGGCGTTGATCGTCACATACCCGTGCGAAAAATCGCACGTCCAGATGGTCGCCGCCGACTCGCCGCGATTAAGATCGACGCGGATCGTGATTTCGTCTTGCTTCATCACGCGCTGCCCGTCTTCTTCGCGGTAACTTGCCGAACGCGCACCGCGATCGACTACCAGCACATCATCCAGCCAGAACGACACGCGATTGGGATCGACTTCGGGCGCAACGTGATTGCCGATCGCACACACGATCCGGCCCAAGTTCGGATCGGAGGCGAAGAACGCCGTCTTGACCAGAGGTGAATGCGCGATACCGAACGCCACGCGCCGGCATTCGGCGATGTCCGACCCGCGCTCGACGCGGATCGCGATGAACTTGGTCGCGCCTTCGCCGTCGCGGACAATCGCCTGCGCCAATGTCAACGCCACGTCTTCGATTGCGGAACGCACCGCCGCGAGCCGGGCATCGCAAATGTCCCGTATGGGAGCAATTTTTGCGCTACCCGTTGCGCCCAATACAAAACTGTCGTTGGTCGACGTGTCGCCGTCGACTGTCGCCGCGTTGAACGAGACCGCGGCGACGTCATGAGCGATCTGCGTGAGCACCGGCGCTGCAACAGGCGCGTCCGTCGCGATGAAGGCAAGCATCGTCGCCATATCGGGATGCAGCATGCCCGCACCCTTGCAGATACCGGTGATGGTGATGGGTACGCCGTCGATGGTCGCCCTGCGCGACGCCGCCTTGGGCACGGTGTCGGTCGTCATGATCGCATTCGCTGCGTCAAACCAGCCGTCCGCGCGCGCTGCCGAATGAGCCGCGGGAAGCGCGGCGACAATCTTCTCCACCGGCAACGGTTCCATGATGACCCCGGTGGAAAACGGCAACACTTCTTCCGGCGCACAATCGAGCAGGCGGGCGACGGCGACACATTCGGTGCGCGCAGCCACCAACCCGGGCTCGCCGGTGCCGGCGTTGGCATTGCCGGCGTTGACGAGAAGGGCGCGGAAGCTGCTAGCCGTCGCGTGTTGCCACGCCAGATGCTCGCGACAAACAGCCACGGGAGCAGCGCGAAATCGGTTTCGCGTGAAGACACCCGCTGCGGTGGTTCCCGCATCGCACACAATGAGCAATACGTCGTTGCGCTCCCAGGTCTTGATCTTTGCCGCTGCGGCGCCGAGCGCTACGCCCGGCACCGGCAACAGCGATGCTGGCGTGGGCGGCGTGTAGCGAACGGGCATCAGAGGACCAAAGTCGACTATAACGCACGACGAGCAGTGGCACTCCGACGGGCCGTTAGGGAGACCGTTCGATCAAATGCGGCCGTGGCAGTGTTTGTACTTCTTGCCCGACCCGCAGGGGCATGGGTCGTTGCGGCCAATCTTCGCGCCCGCGCGCGTGAACGGCGGCGGCGGTGCAAGAGCGACATCGCCGTCGGCGGCGGTGGCGGCGAGCGCCTCCTCGTAGTCGGCGTGCTGGTATTTGACATTGCTCACGGGCGCCGTCTCTTCCACCGCCTGCACGTCCTGCTCGCTTTTCACCGTCACGGTCAGCACAACCTTGACGACATCCTTCTTGATCCGGTCCAGCATATCGGAGAAAAGCTCGAACGCTTCGCGCTTGTACTCCTGCTTCGGGTTTTTTTGCGCGTAGCCGCGGAGATGAATGCCTTGTCGCAGATGATCCAGCGCGGCAAGGTGATCGCGCCAATGATGGTCGAGCGTCTGCAGCATCAGGCTGCGTTCGAACTGCCGCATGAGTTCCGGCCCGACTTGCGTCTCGCGCTCTTGCCATGCTTGCAAGGCGATCTCGACGATGCGCTCGCGCAGCGCTTCTTCGGTGAGATCGGAATCGTCTTTGAGCCACGCGGCGACCGGCGCCGTGATCTGGTAGTCGCCCGCAAATGCCGTCTCGAGACCAGGAAGATCCCATTGCTCTTCGACCGTTTCGACGGGAACGTACGTCTTGACCGTATCTTCGATTTGGCCGCGCACCATGTTGCGGATCGTGTCGGCGACGTCCTCACCCTCCAGGAGTTCATTGCGCTGCTGATAGATCACACGCCGCTGATCGTTGGCAACGTCGTCGTACTCGAGCAACTGTTTGCGAATGTCGAAGTTGCGCGATTCCACGCGGTTCTGCGCCTTGGCAATCGAGCGGTTGACGATGCCATGCTCAATCGGCTCGCCTTCGGGCATTTTGAGTTTTTGCATGATGACGCCCAAACGCTCGCCGCCGAAAATGCGCAGCAGCGGATCCTCAAGCGACAAGGAGAAGCGCGACGATCCCGGGTCGCCCTGGCGCCCGGCGCGACCGCGCAACTGGTTATCGATGCGGCGCGATTCGTGCCGTTCGGTGCCGACGATATGCAACCCGCCGGCAGCCACCACCTGGTCGTGGCGTACCTGCCACTCGGAGCGTAGGCGTTCGATCTGGCGTTCTTTTTCATCCGGTGGCAGCGCCGGGTCATCGCGGAGCTTGAGAATCGTCGGCTCGAGGCTCCCCCCGAGGACAATGTCGGTGCCGCGGCCGGCCATGTTGGTCGCGA
>JBPCLS010000236.1:0-5917 GCA_051003055.1 Casimicrobiaceae bacterium | reverse complement strand
ATGTCACCGCGGGTCACGGGTTGCTGATAGGCGATGATCGCCAATGTTTCCATTACCGCGCGGGAATAGCGCGGCGGCTTTTCCGGCGCGAGCCGGTCGAGATAGGGTTGCACCGAGCGAGCGCCCTGAAAACGCCAGCCGGAGGCGACTTGCTTCAATTCGATTTTGCGTCCGGCCCAGTCGCGCGCGAGTTCATGCAGCAACAAGTCAATCGTCTCCGCCCCCAGCGGTGGCGCGAAGAGCCGCGACAACTGGGCAACTGGCACGGGTTCGCCCGCGACCAAAAGTGCCGCTTCGAGGATGCTCTTGCTCTCAGTCAAGTCGGCGCTCGCCGGCGTTTGCTCACTATCCAGAGGTATTCCCCTATCGTTCATCGATGCTCGGCCGCCAGCACGAACGCCGGCTCGCCCTGCAATTGCACATGGATCGGCGCATACGGCATGACCTGTGCGAGGCTGACCAATTGCTCCCGCGCAAGCTCGAGTAATGCAAGAAACGTTACGATCAGATGCGGCACGTCGGCATGCGTCGCGACCAGTGTTGTGAATTCCGCAAACCGCGTCGGCGTTAAGAGCTTCAAGATCCGGCTCATCTCGCTGCGCACCGACAGTTGCTCGCGACTCACCAGGTGATGCCGGTTGATGCGCGCGCGCTGGATCAGCGCCGCCCATGCAGTCTGCAGGTCGCGCGGATTCACCTCAGGCAGGCGCTCGGCCGCAAGCCGATCGAACCACACCCGTATTGTCGCAAATTCCCGGTCCACCAGAGGCAGCGCGTCGATCTGGCGCGCCGCCTGCTTCATCCGTTCATACTCGAGCAGCCGCCGCACCAACTCTACCCGAGGATCCTCTGCTTCGGCGCCCTTGGGTGCCGGCGGCTTGGGCAACAGCAACCGCGATTTGATCTCGATCAACACGGCCGCCATCAGCAAATATTCGGCGGCGAGCTCGAGATGCGTCCGGCGCATCAGTTCCACGTAGCCCAGATATTGCCGCGTCAGCTCCGCCATCGGAATCTCGAGAACGTCGATGTTCTGCCTGCGGATCAAATAAAGCAAGAGATCGAGCGGCCCCTCGAACGTCTCGAGGAACACCTCGAGCGCCTCGGGTGGAATGTATAAGTCCTGCGGCAGCTCGTGTAACGGTTCACCGTAGATTCGCGCCAGCGGCTTCCCGACGGGCGAGGGGTGGATAAGATCGATCGAAACCTCGGCCATGGATACGGTCAATCGTAGTGCAGACCCATCGCGGCGCGGACGTCGCGCATCGTTTCCTCGTCCAGCTTGCGCACGCGCTCGCCGCCGTCGGCGACGACGTTGCGCACGAGCGACGGATCGTCGACATACTTCTGCGCCCGCTCGTGCAGCGGAATCTGCTCGCGGATGATGGCATCGATGACCGGTTGCTTGCATTCGAGGCAACCGATTCCCGCGGTCGTACACCCCTCTACCACCCACGCTCGCGTTGCTTCGCTCGAATAGATCCGGTGCAGCGGCCACACGGGGCAACGCTCCGGATTGCCGGGATCGATGCGCCGCACCCGGGCCGGATCGGTCTGCATCGTGCGAATTTTTCGGGTGACCTCGGCCGGGTCCTCGCGCATCAGAATCGCATTGCCGTAGGACTTCGACATTTTCTCTCCGTCGAGTCCCGGCACCTTCGGGTTATCGGTCAACAGCGCGTGCGGCTCTGCCAGTATGACGCGGCGCGAGCCTTCGAGGTAACCGAACAAACGCTCGCGATCGCCCAGCGCGAGATTCTGCGTCTCGTTCAACAGACCTTTCGCAGCTTCCAGCGCATCCGCATCGCCTTTCTGCTGAAACGCCGTCCGCAGTGCCTCGTAGCGGCGCGCCTTCTTGGCGCCGAGTTTCCTGACGGCCGCCTTTGCGTTCTCCTCGAACCCGGGCTCGCGCCCGTAGATGTGGTTAAAGCGACGCGCCATTTCGCGCACGAGCTCCACGTGAGAGACCTGGTCTTCGCCGACCGGCACCATGTTCGCGCGGTAGATCAGAATGTCGGCGCCTTGCATCAACGGATAACCCAGGAAGCCGTAGGTCGACAGATCACGGTCCGCGAGTTTCTGCTGCTGGTCCTTGTAGCTGGGAATGCGCTCGAGCCAGCCGATCGGCGTCATCATGCCTAGCAACAGCGTCAGTTCCGCGTGCTCCATCACCCGCGACTGGATGAAAATCGTCGCGCGCGTCGGATCGAGTCCCGCCGCAAGCCAATCGATAATCATGTCCCATACCGACTCCTCGATCGACTCCGGCGCCTCATAGTGCGTGGTCAACGCGTGCCAGTCCGCGGCAAAGAACAGACATTCGTACTCTTCCTGCAAGCGAACCCAGTTCTTGAGCGCGCCGTGGTAATGGCCGATGTGCATGCGCCCGGTGGGGCGCATGCCGGACAAAACCCGGTCAGCGAACATTGATGAACCTCGGATTGATGATGCTTATGCGCGCACCAAGCGGCAGTGCCGGACTTTCGACGCAAGCTTCAAGATCCGGTCAACGCTCGCAACAGGAACTGTCCGCCGCGCACCAGCGGCATCATGAGGTCGTCAAGCAAACGGACGGCGAGCAATGCCAGGATGATCATGAATCCGTAAGGCTCCACGCGCGACAGCGCGGACCCGGCCGCGTTGGGCAGAATTCCCACGGCGATGCGGCCGCCGTCGAGCGGCGGAATAGGCAACAGGTTCAATGCCATCAACATCAGATTCACCGAAACGCCAATTTGCGCCATCTGATACAACCCATCGCTCGGCCACGCCCCGGACGGCGCAGATGCCTTAAGCAACAGCACCCACAGAAATGCCATGAAAAAATTGGCCAGCGGGCCCGCCCCGGCTACCCAGATCATGTCGCGCTTGGGCCGGCGCAAATTGGCGTAATTGACCGGAACCGGCTTCGCCCATCCGAAAATGAAGAGCGGGGCCTTGGTGAAAACCGCGAGTGCAACCAGAGCACCCGGCACGAGAATCGTTCCAATCGGATCGATATGCTTCAGCGGATTCAGCGTCACCCGGCCGGCTAGCTCAGCCGTCCGGTCGCCGAACATCTTGGCAATGTACCCGTGCGAAGCTTCGTGCAGCGTGATCGCGAACACCACCGGCACCGCCCAGAGCACGATGGTTTCGAATGAAAAATTCATTGAGCCGCTATTTTACAGGAGTCTCACAGGAGTCGTGGCGGGGACGCCTTGCGCCTCATCAGGATGGTTACACGTGAGCTCAAGCTGCCGACGCCAGGCCGAGCCGCACCGGATCTCCCACGCCCTGACGCACGATCACCGGCGGATCGACTGCCAGGTCGACCACCGTCGTGAATGCTGCCGAGCAGGGACCCGCGTCGACGACCAGATCGACCGCATGTTCGAGCCGATGGCGAATCGTTTCAGGCTCGTTGAGCGGTGCGGTCTCTCCGGCCAACATCAACGTGGATGACAGGATGGGCTCGCGCAATGCTTCGAGCAGTGCCGTGACCACAGGGTGATCCGGCACGCGAATGCCTATCGTGCTGCGTTTGGGATGGACCAGGCGGCGCGGTACTTCGCGTGTCGCCGGCAACAAAAACGTATACGAGCCGGGAACACCCTGGCGCACGATACGAAATTGCCAATTGGCGAGTCGAGCGAAGCGTCCCGCGTCCGCCAGATCACGACAGACGAGCGTCAGCGGATGCCGCTCATCGACACCGCGTATATCGCGGATGCGCTTGGCCGCATGCGCGTCATCGAGCCGGCACCCAAGCGCATAACTCGAATCGGTGGGATACGCAATGACGCCGCCGTCGCGCAATATTTCCGCCGCCTGCCGGATAAGCCGCGGTTGCGGATGCGTGGGGTGCACCGAGAAAAACTGGGCCATGGAAGCGGACGGGGTGGGAAAGAGTGCGGATATGGGTCGGGGAGAGCGCGGTTTACCAATATAATTGTTGCTTAAAACGCGTGTGCAGTTATAACACCCTGGATGAATCTCCAACAGCTCAAATACTTAAGCGCCGTCGTCGATCACGGGCTCAACGTGTCCGACGCCGCGGCCGCACTGTTTACCTCGCAGCCCGGCATCAGCAAGCAGATCCGGCAGTTGGAGGATGAGCTCGGGCTGACCATTTTCGTCCGGCAGGGCAAGCGGCTTGCATCATTGACACCCGCGGGCGACGTCGTCGTCTCGACGGCGCGGCGCGCGCTGAAGGAAATCGCAAATCTAAAGCGCGTCGCAGCGGAATTCCGCGCCGAGGATAGCGGCACGCTTGCGATCGCAACGACACACACGCAAGCGCGGTACGTACTGCCGGAAGTCCTGCGCCAGTTTGCAACACAATACCCGAAGGTCAAGCTCGTCTTGCACCAAGGGAATCCGCAACAGGTGGCCGACCAGACTTCGCGCGGCGAAGTCGATTTGGGCATCGCCACCGAAGCGCTCGCGGACTTCCCGGAGCTGGTGACGCTTCCTTGCTACCAATGGAACCGCGTGGTGCTCGTGCGCAAGCGGCATCCGCTCTGCAAGATGAAGCCGCTGACACTCGAGAACATCGCTCGCTTCCCGATCGTCACGTACGATTCGAGCTTTACTGGCCGCTCCGTCATCAACGCCGCGTTTGACGCGGCAGGCCTCGAGCCGAACGTCGTTCTGACTGCCCTCGATGCCGACGTCATCAAGACGTATGTCGAGTTGGGAATGGGCGTCGGGATCATTGCGCAGATGGCCTACGATCCCGCCCGCGATGTCGCGTTCGAGAAGCTCGATGCGAGCCACTTGTTCGCACCGTCAACGACACGGTTGGCTCTGCGTCGCGGCGTCTTTCTGCGTGGCTATGTCTATGCATTCATCGCGCTGTTCGCTCCGCAATACGAACGCAAGGCCGTCGATGACGCGCTCGGCGACGCGCGCGCCCGATGAGCCCGACGCCAGGTCGGGTGTCCGTTACGGCGCCGGAAATTCATCGCCGCTCGTGGGGTTTGGCGGCGCTCCTCGCATCGCTCTCGATGCTCGGGCCGTTCGCGATCGATATGTATCTGCCTGCCTTTCCGGCGATTGGACGTGAACTAGGCGCCTCGCCGATCGCGTTGCAGCAGACGCTTTCCGCCTACCTCTTCGCTTACGCCTTCATGATGCTCTGGCACGGCGCGCTCTCCGACACCATCGGCCGGCGGCCCGTGGTGATCGGCGGCCTGGTGATCTACGCGATCGCAACGTTGGGTTGCGCGATCGCCGGCAACATTCAATCGCTATGGCTGTTCCGGGCGTTGCAGGGGCTGTCGGCAGGAACCGGTCTCGTGATCGGCCGCGCGATCATTCGCGATCGCTTCAGCGGCGCTGAAGCACAGCGGCTCATGTCGCAGATCACCCTGGTGTTCGGCATCGCACCAGCCATCGCGCCGGTTTTGGGCGGCGTATTGCTCAACAGCCTTGGCTGGCGTTCGATCTTCTGGGTGCTGCTCTTGTGGGTCGTCGTGATCATCGCGTGGTCGGCGAGGAGCCTGCCGGAAACGCTGCCAGTCTCGCAGCGCCAATCGCTGCATCCGCGCGCGCTGTGGCGAAACTATCGAGCCGTTCTGAGCAGAGTCGACTTCTTGCTGCTGGCGCTGATTCCCGCGTTCAATTTTTCGGCTTTCTTTCTTTATATTGCGAGCGCTCCCGCGTTTCTCATCGACCTGCTGGGCGTAACGACTTACGGGTTCGCCTGGCTCTTCGTGCCGATGATCGCGGGGGTCATGGTCGGTGCAACGCTATCCGGACGAATGGCGGGGAAGCTCTCGCCCAAACGCACGATCCGCTTGGGATACACGTTCATGTGCGTTGGCGTGGTCGTCAATCTCCTGATCTGCGCGTTTCTGCCGCCTGCCGTGGCCTGGAACGTGCTACCGATCATGATCTACACACTGGGAACGAGTATCGTCATGCCGAGCACGAC
>JBPCLS010000235.1:0-3249 GCA_051003055.1 Casimicrobiaceae bacterium | reverse complement strand
ATTTTGACCTGCACGTAATTGCGGTACGGCGACTTGACATCGAATTTCGCGAGCGCTGACTGATACGCCGCGCTGGCTTCGGCAGGCCGGCCCGCCGCAGCTAGCGCATCCCCGCGCAGATCGGCGTAGACCGCCGCGAACGGTTCGCCGTGCTTGGCGTCGAGCAAACGCAACGCTTCGTCGTGCTGCTTGTCGTCCAGAAGCAGAACAGCCATCCGGTAGCGCGCGATTTCCTTCAGTTCCGTTTCATCGGCGCGATCGATCACCCATTGCAACTGCGCCTTCGCTGCCGCCGCATCCTTGGTGTCGAACTGCATCTGGGCAAGTACCAACGCGGCGCGCGGCGCGTACCCGGTGCCGGAGAATTTGTCCGCGAGTTGCGCCGCCGCGTCTTTGGCCTTCGGGAGATCGCTCGCGCGCGCTGCCTGCGAAAGTGCCGCATAAAGTGTGGCCGCTTCGTCGGTCTGCTTCGCCGTCCACCAGCGCCAACCCTGAACGCCGATGATGACGGCGCAGACAACGATGACGAACGTCAACGCCGAGCTGCCCCAGCGCGACCACCAGGCCTTCAACTCATCCAGCCGTTCCTGTTCTTCGAGATCGTAGACCGCCATCTTTTCTATCCTTCAGTGCGAATTTGATTCCGGCGCGCGAGGTGCGCCGCCAGGTCCATCATCGGAACGGCCACTTGCGCGCCTTCGCCGCGCAGCGGTTTGATGCCGACGGTTCCGGCTGCGGCTTCGTCATCGCCGATAACGAGCGCGAACCGCGCACCGCTGGCATCGGCTTTTTTCATCTGCGCCTTGAAGCTGCCGCCATCGACGTTGACGACAACGGCAAAGCCGTCGTCGCGCAGCGTTTCGGCGATGCCGGAGGCGATCGCACTCGCCTGCGCGCCGAGGTGCACGACGTACGCGACCGGGGCATCGTCAACGCGGCGGCCGGCGTCGTGCAACAGTAGAAGCACGCGTTCGGTGCCAATGCCGAATCCGCAGCCGGGTGTGGGTTTGCCGCCGAGTTGCTCGAAGAGGCCATCGTAGCGCCCTCCCGAGCATACGGCACTCTGCGCACCGAGCCTCGTCGTCACCCATTCGAAAACCGTCGCATTGTAGTAGTCGAGGCCGCGCACCAGCCGTGGATTGATGCGAAAGCGAATTTCCGCCGCATGCAGCCCTGCTGCGATCGCCTCGAACCGTCCGCGCGATTCATCGCCCAGCGTTTCCAGGAGCTTGGGTGCACTGTCGAGCAACGGCTGCATCGCGGGATTCTTGCTGTCGAGGATCCGCAGCGGGTTGCTCTGCAGCCGTCTTTGCGCGTCGGCATCGAGCAGGTCGTGATGTGCTTCGAAATACGCAGTCAACCGGCCGCGGAACGCGCGTCGCTCTGCAACACTGCCGATCGTGTTGATTTCGAGCATGATGTGGCCGAGCCCGAGCCGTCGCCACAAGCGATCGACCATCACCAGCAATTCGATGTCGATTTCTGGACCGGCAAACCCGAGCGCCTCAGCGCCAAAGGTATGGTATTGGCGATAGCGGCCCTTTTGCGGCCGCTCGTGGCGGAACAGTGGACCGCTGTACCAGAGCCGTTTCGGACCGTCGTACAGCAGGTTGTGCTCCAGCGCGGCGCGGACCGTCGGCGCCGTTCCTTCCGGCCGCAGCGTAAGGCTCTCCCCGTTGTCGTCGAACGTGTACATCTCTCTTTCGACGATGTCTGTCAGCTGTCCGACACCGCGTACGAATAGTTCGGTCTTCTCGACGATCGGCGTGCGGATGTTGCGATAGCCGTACTGGCGGAAGACGTCACGAATCGTGTCTTCGAGGAACGCCCACAGGCTGGTTTCGGAGGGCAGAACATCGTTCATGCCGCGCACGGCTTGCACGGCGGCCGGCCTCGCGATGCTGGCGCTATCGAAACTTCGCGGACCGACCCTGCGGGCCGGAGAACTGGTTTCCGCGGCCATTACGCGATGGCCTGGACGGCGGTTGCTTCGCTTGAATGGACGGTGATCCGGAGCGTCAAGCGGCCACCTACTGCAGCGTCAGCCGCGCGACGTTCTGCTTGGTATGCGGCGCCAGGTCGACCGGCTGGCCGCGATAGGTCATAGTGACGACGTCGGCATTTCCCAACCAAACCTCGAACGGCGGCGAGCCGCGGACGCTATGCGTTGCGCCGTTGATGCCGATCGTCGACAACACGACGGCACCGCCGCGATCTTTTACCTCAGCCCATGAAGCGCCGCGAAATGCCAGAACGAGAGGGGCATCGATTCCGTCCGGGGCGAACGCGGCCGATGGGGTAGCGGGTGCCGGAGGATTCGACGCATCGAGTTTCGCTGCCGCACCCACCACGGACGATTGCGCTGTCGGTTCGGCAAGCAGCGGATTTCGCAACAATGTCACCGACGGGTCAGCGAGTGCAGCGGGTGAAACCGGCGCTGTGGAAACGGCGCCGGAGCCGATGGCCGGATTCGCGGCCATCGATACGGGAGCGTCCACCGCTGGCCGCGTCAATTCGTACGCCGCGGTCATCGCGACGATCGCAGCTAGCGCGAGAGGAATCGCCCAGCGGGCCGGTCGCCGGTGCGCCGGCAGCGATTTAGGCAATTCCCCCATGGCGCGGGAACTTCCCGCGAGCGAGGGGCGATCGAGAGTCGATGCGATATTCGCATCCGGCAATGCTGCAAGGACTAGCGTCGGATCGAGGTGGAGCAACCGCGCGTAGTTGCGCACAAAGCCGCGGACGAACGTGCGCTCAGGCAAATGCGCGAAGTCATCTTCTTCGAGCGCCTTGACCTGGCGCAGGGCGAGCTTCAATTGTTGCGCAACGGCGGGAAGCGTCAGGCCGGCGGCCTCGCGCGCTTGCGCGAGCAGGCTGCCGGCGGTGCCGGAACGATCGCGCAACGTGGCGGGGTTCAGCGTGTCGGGTCCCACCGTCACTCGCACGCCCCCGGAATGGCTTTGGTCTCGGCGGCGCCCGGGTAGCGATTGCGCAGTTGCGACGCATACGAGGCTTCGGCTTGACGGTCGCCCAATTTGCGTTCGATGCACATGCCGAGATAGAGCGCTTCGGCCGGAGGGCTGTTCTGCTGCATGATGGGCCGGATTGCAAGGCGCGCCTCGTCGAGCCGCGCTTCCTTGTAGACGAGAAGCGAAAGGTTATACGCGGCGACGGTATTAGCAGGAGCGACAGCGAGCGCTCGCCGGTAATAGTCTTCAGCCCGTTTGTTCTCGCCCACCGACGCCGCGC
>JBPCLS010000234.1:0-6358 GCA_051003055.1 Casimicrobiaceae bacterium | reverse complement strand
GTATCCGGACCGTTCAAGAGATAGGCAATAATCGTTGGCACCATGTTGAGCCACGTCGGCGACCAGCGCTCGATGAGCGACCACCACCGCGACACGCTGAAGCGATGCGGAACGACAATGCTGCCGCCGGAAACCAGCGGGCTGACCGTCGCGATGCACAAGCCGTTGACGTGATAGAGCGGCAGCGAGGAAAGAACGCGGTCGGCCGGCGTCAAAAAGTGCGCGGCGCTTACCGCATCGCCCGCGGTCACGATGTTCGCATGCGACAGCACGACACCTTTGGGCGTTCCCGTCGTACCCGACGTGTACATCAGCAACGCCGGTGTGGCGGGTTCGGGGTCGCCAGCGACGCAACGCGCGGCACTCGTGCCGTTGACGGCCAATTCATCGACATCGGTCACACGCAAGGTGGCGCTGCTTCCTGCCCGGGCCAGCAGCCGTTGCAGACGGTCGACGAATTCCTGCGCGGCAAACACCAGGCGTGTTTCGGAATGCGCGAGCACGTATTCGAGCTGCGCGTCCTGCGCCAGCAGATTCACCGGCGAGACCACGTAGCCCGCGTACATCGCGCCCAAAAATATCTGCACGGCGGATAGGCCGTTGCCCAGCATGAACGATACGACTTCGCCAGGAAGAATCCCGGCCGCGGCGAGCTCCCCGGCCAGCGCGCGCGCGGTCTGCCGCAACTCCGCGTAGGTAACGGTCACCCCGGATTCGGGCGCCAGCAGCAGCGGCGCGTCGGGTTGCGCTTCCGCAAGCCGGTCGATGACGGCGCGGATCGTCCGCGAGGATGCGGCCGAGTCAGGCAATGTCGTACTTGCGCCGGTAGTCGCCGAACAGTTCGTCGTCCGTCGGTTCGCGCACGTGCTCCGCTGCCAGCGGTTGCACGACGCGGGTGATGTTCAGAAAATGCCGATAGTTGAGATTATCGGAAATGCTGTTGCCGCCCCAGGTGCCGCATCCCATCGACAGCGAAAACGGCAGCGCATTGTCAAAGCTGCCGCCCGTGGCGAAACAATGTGCCTGATTGACGATCACGCGACAGGCGGGCAGCGTTTCACCCAGCCGCACTGCGCGCTCCGGATCGGTCGTATGCAAGCCGATGGAATGGCCCGCACCTTCGTAACCCAGAATACGATCGGCGAGCTCGGCGGCGGCAGCGAAGGTCGGGGCACGATAGACCGCCAACACCGGTGAGAGTTTTTCGCCGGACAACGGATGGCTTCCTCCCACGCCCGTTTCGGCAACCATCAGGAACCGCGCATTTTTAAGCTCGGCGCGGTCGAGTTGCGCGTAGGCGGCAATGGCGCCGGCAGCTTGGGCAATGACGTCGGGGACGAGCTTGCCGCCGCGAAACATCGCGGCCTCGAGCTGCCTCGCTTCGTCTCGTGTCAACAACGCTCCACCCTCAGCGGAGAGCGCAGCGATCAACTCGTCATACACGTCGGCATGCGCGATCACGCTATTCTCGGACGAGCAGCTCGTCGCGTGATCGAACGTCTTGGAGCGCGCGATTTTGGCCGCGGCGTCGCTCAAATCCGCCGTCTCGTCGACGATGACCGCAACGTTGCCGACGCCGACACCGAGCGCGGGCGTGCCGCTCGCATACGCAGCGCGAACATTCGAGCGCGATCCAGTCGCCACCACCAGGTCCGCCTGCCGCATCAACTCCACCGTGAGCTCGCGGGTGATGGGGGCGGGCAGTTGCTGAACCAGATCGAGCGGCGCACCGACGCGGGCGAGTTCCGCGTGGACGAATTCGAGCAGCAAAGCGAGTGTCGAGTGAGCCTTCGGCGAGGGCGCCAGGACAATTGCGTTGCGACCTTTCAACGCGTTGATGATGTTGTTGGCCGGCGTGGCTGCCGGGTTGGTCGACGGCGTGATCGCCGCGACAACACCCACGGGCCGCGCGATTTCCGTCAGTCCGCGCTGCGGATCGCGAGTGATGATTCCCACCGATTTCGCTCCCCGCAGATCGCGCAAAAGTCCGAGTGTCTTGCGGCGGTTCTTGGCAAATTTGTCCGCGACGTTGCCCAATCCCGTTGCGCGCACCGCCAATTCGGCGAGGGCGGAATTGCGGTCGGGCGCGACGATTGCCCAGCCGGCAGCTGTGACCGCTTCATCGACGCGCTGCTGCGACCACGTCTCCAATACCCGTTGCGCGGTCCTGGCGCGAGCGATGAGCGCCGCGACCGTCGCGGCGGGATCGTCAGCGCGCGTCGCCGCCGGACGGTTCAGCGTCGCCTGCACGATGCGCGCTTCAGTCGGGCTTGATATTGGCGGCACGGATGACGTATTCCCATTTCGCGAGCTCGTCCTTGATCACGCGGTCGAATTCGGCCGGCGTCGACGGTGCGGCCTCGGCGCCTTGCGCCAGCAGCTTCTCCTTGACCTGCGGCTGATTGAGCACACTGGCAAACGCCGCCTGCAAGCGGGCAATCGCCGCTGGCGGAGTTTTCGCTGGAGCGAGCGCGCCATACCACGAGTTGACAACGTAGTCGGCAACGCCGGATTCCATGATCGTCGGCACGTCGGGTGCGGCGACGCTGCGCTTGTCGCTGGTGACGGCGATCGCCTTCAACTTGCCCGCCTTCACATGCTGCCAGGCTGCGGGCATCGACACGAACAGCATTTGCACTTGTCCGCCGATCGTATCGATGACAGCGGGGCCACCGCCCTTGTACGGAACATGGACGATATCGACACCGGTCTTGAGCTTGAAAAGCTCGCCGGCGATATGCCCGGGAGAGCCCGTTCCCACCGATGCGTAATTGAGCTTGCCCGGCTGCGTTTTCGCCAATGCGATCAGCTCCTGCACGGTGTTGGCCGGGACGGAAGGATGCACAACCAGGATCTGCGGGATCATCGCGGCGAGGCTGATCGGTTGGAAATCGCGCTCGACGTCAAAGGGCAGTTTGCCGTAGAGCTTGGGGTTGATCGTGTGCGATGACAGCGTGAATAGGATGTGGTAGCCGTCGGCCGGCGCCTTGGCAGCGATTTCCGTGCCGACATTGCCGGCAGCGCCGCCGCGATTGTCGATGATGATCGATTGTCCCAACGTCGCGGCCAAGGGTTCGGTCAGGATGCGTGCGACGATGTCGGTGCCCCCCGCCGGCGGATACGGGACGATGAAACGGATCGGTTTATTGGGATAATCCTGCGCGCCCGCCACGGCGCAAAACACGAGCGCGGTGGCGACACTTGCAGAGAAAGCCAGTGCGTTTCGCCATTTCATCGTCCTACTCCTTGACAGGGACTTCTGTTGTGACGCGTAAGTCGAAAATCATCATCGAGGCGGTTGGCCGAGAATGGATTATCCGGATATCCCACGTCGTGCGACATCATCGCAGATGAGCCTCCCGTTCACGCCAACTGATTGCGTGCGGTGGAAATGCTTCCGATCAACGGTCACGGTCCACTTGAAGCTAGCGATACGCGCCAAATTCCCGCGTCAGTTGCGCGGCCGGCACCTCTTTGCATCCGCTTGCGTTCTGGCCCGACCACAGCGGCGAGAAATCCCCGGAGCCTTGGCTTTCGGCTTTGGCGCGCAAAGGCGCAATGGCTGACGTAGCGCGCGGAAAGGCGGGCGCAGCCGTGCTGGTCGGACCCAACTCTTTCATGATGCGGTTGACGATTCCGCGGGCGGGCCGGCCAGTAAAAACGTTCGTCAGCGCCGTGTGCGAGGCGGCGTGACTTTTCAGCGCCGCGCGATGCACTGCGCTCGTGGTTGATTCCGGACAGAGCAGATATGCCGTTCCGATTTGAACGCCGGACGCGCCAAGTGCCATAGCCGCCGCGACCCCTTTTGCATCGGCGATACCACCCGCAGCAATAACCGGCACGTTTACTTCGCGCACAACTTGCGGCACCAGTGCCAACGTACCGAGTTGCGTGGTCAGGTCCTCCGACAAGAAGATGCCGCGATGTCCACCCGCCTCGAGTCCTTGCGCAATGACCGCATCAACGCCATGTGCTTCGAGCCAACGTGCCTCGGCGACGGTGGTTGCCGATGACAGTATCTTCGCGCCCCAAGCCTTCACTCGCGCGAGCAATTCAGGTGACGGCAAGCCAAAGTGAAAGCTCACGACCGCGGGCTTGAACTCACCCAGCACATCGGCGGCTTCTGCACTGAATGGGGAACGCCCCGGACCAGCGGGAATGGTGTTGGCATCAACTTCAAACTCCTGGTAGTAAGGAGCGAGCGCGGCTCGCCAGACCGCTTCGCGCTCGGCGCTGGCCGTGGGTGGCGTGTGGCAAAAGAAATTGACGTTGCAAGGCTTGCCGGTTTGGGCCTTGATCGCCGCCAGCTCCTTGCGCATGGCGTCAAGATCGAGCATGGCGCACGGCAGCGAACCCAACCCGCCCGCGTTGGACACCGCTACCGCGAGTGCGCTGCCTTGCACCCCTGCCATCGGCGCCTGGATGATGGGTAGCTCGATGCCCAGCAGGTGTTGCAGCGTCATTGTGGGAACTTCGCGCGATGCGACAAAATGCTTGCTTTGCACCAGGCCAAGCAGCAGGTTTTTCTTACTTCGCCGCGGTTGCTCGATACTTCGCCAGATGCCGTACCGGCAGCGCGAGTGCGTCGCGCCGGAACGGGTCGCCCAACTCGCGCGTCACCATCATTTCGAGCACTGTCGTCTTGCCTTGTTGTTGCGCCTCGCACGCCGCCTTGAGCGCCGCGCCGACATCGCCAACCTTATCGATCGTGTGGCCTTCCGCGCCCATCGCGCGCGCCACTGCTGCCCACGACGGTTGCTTGTCGAGATTCACGCCGACGAATCGCTGGTCGTAGAAGTCCACGTGGTTTTTTTTCTCCGCGCCCCATTGCCCGTTGTTGAAGACGATTGCGGTGACTGGAATGTTCTCGCGCACGCAGGTTTGCAGCTCACCGAAGCTCATGCCCCAGGCACCATCGCCCACATACGCGATCGCAGGACGCTCGGGCGCGGCAACCTTGGCGCCGACGATCGTCGGGAACGCGTAGCCGCAATTGCCGAAGCTCATCGCCGCGAACATCGAACGTGGCCGATCGAAGCGCAGGTAGCTATTCGACACCGAGCAGATGTTGCCGATGTCCGTCGACACCATCGCACCCGCCGGCATCGCGCGTTCCAATTCGCGCAGCATCTGCCGCGGATGCATGTGGCTCGAACCGCGAGCGACTTCGAGCGACCAAGGGTCCTTCTCGTGCGTCCAGGATTCAAGTTCGCTCTCCCACGTCCTTTTCTCTGCCGCGATGTCGGCGAGCCGCGCCCCCCGGTTCGCGTGACACGCGAGCGCTTGTTTGCCGAGCCGCGCCAGCAGCGCGCGGGCGGCCGCTTTGGCATCGCCGCAGATGCCCACGGAAATCGGCTTGACCAGACCCAGCATCTTGGCATCCGCATCGATCTGGATGATCTTCGCTCGCAACGGCCAATACTCGATGCCGTGCTGCGGTAGCGTCCCAAATGGCCCCAGGCGGGTTCCCAACGCCAGCACAACGTCCGCTTTGGCAAGCAAGTTCATCGCGGCTTTGGAACCCTGATAGCCAAGCGGGCCGCACCACAGCGGATGGCGCGCTGGAAACGAGTCGTTGTGCAAGTAGCTGCAGGCAACGGGGGCTTGGAGTAGCTCCGCAAGCGCGACGGCTTCCGCCTGTGCGTTCGCCATCACCACTCCACCACCTGCGAGAATCACCGGAAACGTTGCACTAGCCAGCAGTTGCGCCGCCTCGTCTAGGCTTTGTTCGCCCCCTGCGCCACGCTCGATCACGGTCGGTCGCGGTATTTCGCATTCGATGTCGCCGTAGAAGAAATCGCGCGGGATGTTGAGTTGCGTCGGTCCCAGCTCCAAGAGCGCCCGGTCGAAAGCGCGGCCGGTCATTTCCGCCATCCGCGCCTTGTTATTTACATGCGCCTGGAACTTGGTGATCTTCGAGAAAATAGGGAGCTGCTCGGTTTCCTGAAAGCCGCCCAACCCCAGCGTCATCGAACCGGTCTCTGGCGTGATGCAGACGACCGGCGAATGCGCCCAATACGCAGCCGCTACCGACGTGACGAAATTGGTGATTCCGGGCCCGTTTTGCGCGATGCAGACGCCGTGGCGCCCTGACACGCGCGAATAACCATCGGCCATGTGGCCGCCGCCCTGCTCGTGCGCCACTGAAATAAAACGAATACCCGCAAGCGGGAACAGGTCGAGCGCATCCATGTACGCCGAGCCGACGATGCCGAAGACATCGGTGACGCCGTTGGCTACGAGCGTTTCGACAAACGCCTCCGACGGTGTCATTCGCTGCTTACCCGTAATCGCCAAATTCTTCGTGTCGGTCATCGTGTTCATGCGGTCTCCTTCGCCGGTCGTTCTCTTACGAAAA
>JBPCLS010000233.1:0-2532 GCA_051003055.1 Casimicrobiaceae bacterium | reverse complement strand
CCGTACAGTATATTCAGGACGCGACGTTTCCATGCCAAACGCGACCCCAACTTATCTCTAGCATGACCAATGGAAACTGAACCATTGTTCTCGCGCAGCGAAAGGCCACCATGAACGAAAAGACATTTGCGTCGCAAGCTGACCTCGAGGAAAAGCGAATCAGTTTCGACAAGCTGTCGGATCGCGCCTATGCGTATACGGCCGAAGGCGACCCCAACACCGGCATCGTCATCGGCGACGCCGCCGTCATGGTGATCGACGCGCAAGCAACCCCAGTGATGGCGCAGGACGTTATCCGGCACATCCGCACGGTGACGGACAAGCCGGTCAAGTACGTTGTCCTCACGCACTACCACGCGGTGCGCGTCTTAGGCGCGTCCGGCTACCGGCCCGAGCACATCATCGCGAGCCGCGATACCTACGATCTGATCGTCGAGCGCGGCGAGCAGGATATGAAAAGCGAGATCGAGCGTTTCCCGCGGCTGTTTCGCGATGTCGAATCGGTCCCCGGATTGACGTGGCCGACCTTGGTGTTCGAGCAGCGCATGACCCTGTGGCTTGGCAAGCTGCAGGTCGACTTGATGCAGCTTGGGCGCGGCCATACCAAAGGCGATACGGTCGTCTGGCTGCCGCAGGAGAAAATTCTCTTCTCCGGCGACCTCGTCGAGTATGACGCGACCCCCTATGCCGGCGATGCGTATCTGACCGATTGGCCGGCGACACTCGATGCGGTCGCCGCGCTGCAACCGCAAAAACTCGTGCCCGGCCGCGGCGCCTCTTTGCAGACGCCGGACGAGGTACGTGCAGGGCTCAACGGTACTCGAGCCTTCGTCACTGCGATGTTCGAGTGCGTGCAGCGGGGCGCTGCCGCCGGCAAGGATCTGCGCACCGTGTACGCCGAAACCTACGCCGCGCTCAAACCAAAGTTCGGCCACTGGGTCATTTTTGACCATTGCTTGCCGTTCGATGTGACGCGAGCCTTTGATGAGGCAACGCAGTACAAGGACCCGCGGATCTGGACCGCGCAGCGCGATCGCGACATGTGGCAGGCGCTGGAAGGTTAGCTGCAAGCGGATTGCGGCGCGCAATGAGGACGTACACAAATCCCGTTTTCGAGTACCGTCGTCCACCGG
This sequence comes from Casimicrobiaceae bacterium, assembly GCA_051003055.1. Taxonomy (GTDB): domain Bacteria; phylum Pseudomonadota; class Gammaproteobacteria; order Burkholderiales; family Casimicrobiaceae; genus VBCG01. The sequence continues at coordinate 1,399 of JBPCLS010000233.1, read as the reverse complement.
AACTCGACGGACGTACGCGGCATTGCCCGGTCGTCATCATCGGTGCCGGACCGGTGGGACTGGCGGCGGCGATCGATCTCGCGCAGCGCGACATACCGGTAGTCGTCCTCGACGAAGACAACACGGTGAGCGTCGGTTCGCGCGCGATCTGCTACGCCAAGCGCACGCTCGAGATCCTGGATCGTCTCGGCTGCGGTGAAGCCGTCGTGCAAAAGGGCGTGCGCTGGAATGTCGGCCGCGTGTTTCACGGTGACGAGCTCGCCTACCGGTTCGATCTCTTGCCGGAGGCCGGCCACCGGCGCCCGGCGTTCGTCAATCTGCAGCAGTACCACTTCGAGGAATGCCTGGTGCGACGCGCGGAAAGCTTCGCACAGGCGGAGTTGCGCTGGCAGCACAAGGTGATCGGCGTCGCGCCGGGCAAGGACGTCGTGAGCTTACGCGTCGCGACACAAGATGGCGAATACGCGCTGACGTGCGACTGGCTAATCGTCGCGGACGGCGCCAGAAGCCCGGTTCGCCATATGCTCGGGCTCGACACCGAAGGCCAGGCGTTTCGCGATCGTTTCCTGATCGCGGACATCCACATGACGTCGGATTTTCCGGCGGAGCGCTGGTTCTGGTTCGATCCGCCTTTTCATCCGAATCAATCGGCCCTGCTGCATCGGCAGGCGGACGACGTCTGGCGCATCGACTTTCAGTTGGGCTTCGATGCCGACCCGGAGGAGGAGAGGAAACCGGAGCGCATTCTGCCGCGCTTGCGTGCGATGCTCGGTGCGGATGCCAAATTCGAAATCGAGTGGGCAAGCGTTTATACGTTCGCCTGCCGGCGCATGCGCAATTTTCGTCACGGCCGTGTGCTGTTTGCGGGCGATGCGGCGCATCTGGTCAGTCCGTTCGGCGCGCGCGGCGCCAACAGCGGCGTGCAGGATGTCGACAACCTGGTGTGGAAGCTCGATCTGGTGCTGCGCGGTTCGGCGCCAGAACGGTTGCTCGACAGCTACGATAGCGAACGGGTGGCGGCAGCGGATGAGAACATCCTCAATTCCACGCGTTCAACCGACTTCATCACGCCGAAAAGCGCGGTGTCGCGCACGTTCCGGGATGCGGTCTTGTCCCTCGCCAAAAAGCATGGGTTCGCCCGCGGGCTCGTCAACAGCGGCCGGCTCTCGGTGCCGACGGTGTTGCGCGATTCGCCTCTCAACACCCCGGACCGCGACACCGATTTTGCGGCGGCTCCCGGCGTCATGACGCTGGGTGCACCTGCGGCAGACGCGCCGGTCTCGGGTCCGCGTGGAGACTGGCTGCTGGACTATCTCGCTCCCGGATTCACGTTGCTGACGTTTGGCGACGCGGTGCCGGTGGCGCAGACGGATAGCGTCACGGGCGATGCCGTTTCCTG
>JBPCLS010000232.1:0-7605 GCA_051003055.1 Casimicrobiaceae bacterium | reverse complement strand
ATGAAAAGGGGACAGCACTGCTGTCCCCATTTTTTGGATGTGGCGGTGAATTCGATTAGTGCCGGCGGCGCCGAATTCCCACAAGTCCGAGCGCGGCGAGCGCCAGTCCAAACAGCGACAGCACGCCAGGTTCGGGAACAATGCCACCGGGGATGCCGCCGCAAAGCGGGTCGGTGCTTCCGGGTGGGCACAGGAACGGGCTACTGATTCGCGCTTGCCGCAGATCCTCGAACAAAAGCGGCGAATCGGAGCTTACAGTCAGGCTCTCGATGCGCTGGCCGTTGATTGCCACCACCGTGAAGAAGTTCTCCCCGGCGCTGCTTGCGGGGAAAGTGAATATCTGGTCGACCCCAACGACCTGATTGACCGTCACCGTGATCGTACCTGTCTCGGGTGTACCAGTCTGGTTGAAGATGTTCGGGTTGAGAATGAAATCGCCGAACGTGCCGCCGACGACACCGATCGTCACCGTCGTGAACAGGCCATCTTGAGCCTCGATGCGAGCTTGTCCGCTCGCCTCGGTGATCAGGTTTTCCGTTCCGGTGAAGAATACGGTAAGCCCGGATTGATTCGTGATACCGGTCACAGTGAGCGCGGGGCCGTTGATCGTGCCGGGCTCCTGGAACAGGATGTTTTCCTCCTCGCCCTTCTGGGGGTTGTTCCCAATGGTAAACACAATATCGGCCTGCGCCGCGCTCCCCAAACACAGCGCCAACGTAGCTGCGCCGATCGAAAACAATTCCTTTAAGCTTTTCATGACACTCCAGAAGTGCGGATTAATACAGGCGGTCTCTGCTATTCTCGTTGCCTGAATTCGGAACAGAGACGTAAGCAAGTCGTATTCCACAAACCCTAACTCGTTGATGCGAAGAATTGGTGACGCGGTAGCGCCAGACCGTCTCTCGAATATGTAAAATCGTTCGACAAAAATTGGGGCCCAACGCTCGACGGCGCACCCCCGGTCACTAATTCATTCAGTCCTTTAAAGGAAGTGTCTATGGCTAACAACAAAAGCTACGTATTAACGCGCTGATTTTGTACGAGGGAGCTTTAAAAAGCCGATCGCCGTGGGCGGCGATCGTAAAGTAAGTCGACCTCTGGTTTCGGGTGTGCTCCTCGCCGCGGCTTCGCTGCTTCGGCAGCGGCCGCACCGATTTTCTTCTCCGCACCAGCGAGGCGCTGCTCGAACGCGGCTTCCCAGGCGATCCCGGCGGTCCCACTGGCGGAAACGTTCCGGAGCCCTCCACGTTGCTCCTCATCGGCGCAGCGCTACTGGGCTTGGCAGCGCGCCGGCGTAGCGTGTTCGGATCGCGCCACTAGACGTACCGCGCCATCATCGCTAAGAAGGGCAGCTTCGCTGCCCTTTTCGCTGCTGCGCCCTGGCAAGGCGCAACGTGTCTCGAAGCGAAAGCGGATTCGCGGGAAGTTACCCTTCTGCCGCAATTGATCGTCGCTTCCCGGCGTCGTTGCTCCCGGGCGCCGCGACGTTGCGACCACCTTCTGGTTTTGCAATCGTCGCGACCGCTTGGCCCCGGCGTGTTCAGTTACAAGGATTGGCCAAGGGCTCGCCACAATCGATATGGCGGCGGTTGCGCCCGTCATGCGGTGTCGGCAAGTACGGAAAGACCGTGTAAATGCCGTTGCCGGTGAGGTTCGAGCCGACGGCGCCGATGTTGAAGTTAACCCCGTCACCCAAAGCAGGCACCGGACCGAGCAGCGCACCGGCGACCACTCTCAGCGCGATGTCTATCACGTCGTCGTTCGGGCGCCGGCCGTTCGGCCACCCGGCCGGGTCTTTGGCAAGCACCGTCAGGCGTCGCTGAGCCGCGGGTTGAGTGGGCGCCACTGCCAGATTCAGACGTAACAACTCTGAGCAGGGACTCGTCCGGTTGCAGCTACCGGTCTGCGGCTGAGCTGCATACTTAAGCAAGACGTTGACCAGGTCGGTGCGATTCGTGGTCGGGAAACTCGTACCGTATACGATGTTCATCGCCGTGGCCAGCCGCGAGTTCAAATAGAAATCCAGGAACCGCTCCTCTTGCTCCGGGTCGGTCGCGTTCCACAGGTCCTTCACTGGCGTGCCGATGATGAGCTCGTTGACCAGTGGATTGGCCATCCGCGCCACCTGCACCAGCGGTCCCGAGTGCACCGCCTCCTTGTCCTCCCGCAGCACCCTTACTTTCTGCCGGCTAGTGGAGGCGTACATGCCGATCACGGCGTTCGGGTCGCTGGTCAGCGTTGCCATCGGCACCTCGATGGCGATGGTGCTGACGTTGAAGCCCGAGAGCATATCCACGCCGAAAGGTTGAACCGCGTCATTGGCGTCTTCTCCCGCACTTAGAATCGGTAACGTCCTACGCAGATTTAAAGTGTCGAATGCTGCCCCCAAGTCGATGTAAAACGTGTCGTCGCGCTGCCCGGCGAAAACCCGCCCGCCGTTGCTCAACGAGTAAAACCCCTGGGAGGCCAGCGCTTCGTAGTTAGGCATCGTGCGTGGCCCGACACGGGAGGGTACGGCGAACATCGTTCCCGTTCCCAACTCGGTGCGCTTGTTGCCATGCACGCGGCTGACCGTGTAGCTTTGGCGCAAGCCCAGTCCTTCGGAACCGGCGCCGTCGAGCGCCGTAATCGGCGGCAGCGCTACGTACGCCAGCGGCAAACCGAGTTGTTTCACGACGCCGCGAATTTCGGTCTTGAAGCGTACTTCGAAGTTGACGTCATCGGCCTCGCCGTCACCGTTCACGTCGAAGTGGAAGCCATACACCACGTCGTCACCGAAGTTGAAGTAATTCGGACCAGAACTGGGTTCCTGGGTCGGAATGACGTTCATGATCAGGACCACGTTGGCAGGATTGGTCCAGCTACGGAATAGGTAAACGTCGGTTATGTCCGCCGTTGGATCGTTGGCGATTAGGGGTGCTTCCCGGTGGCTGGAGGCCTGAGCGGCGCCGCCGAAGGACAAGATCGCTGCCGCCACAAGCGGCGCGATCAATCTACTGGTGAATCTCATTAGGGAACTCCGATAGGGGAATGCGTTCGCGGCGTCGAGGGCATGCGGTCGCGAACGAAGCGGTCGACAGCTCAACATGCCCAGCGGATGGGTATACGAGAATGCCGGGAGAATGGATGTAGGGTGAAGGCCAAGTTTTTTCGTCGCCGACCCTTAAGTATCTTGCCTAGCGTTTTTAATATATTTTTGGGCGCGAGCCGCCCCCTGACGAGCGTCTTCGGGTCGTCGTTACCAGGTGATGCGTTGATCGAATTCGTACTCCGGTGCGGGCTGGGCGTGAGAGTCGAAACCGTCCCGTCTGGCATCGGGCATGTTCCATAGCGGCGGCCCGCGAGCGGGGGCGATGACCGGTGGGCGGATCGGCTCGCCGAAGTAGCCGAGGATATCGCGGACCGTGGTTGGGGCGGTGACGAAGGCGAGGATGCGCATGTTGGCGCCCAGCGCGGGCAGAGAAGCCGGAAGCCGATGTAGGTTCGTGCGATAAGCACGATACTGAATTGATTCAGTCTCTACGTGCCGCCGCGACGAAACCAACGACTGCTTACGAGGATATTGAGCAAGTCTGCCGACTGACCGCAAGTGGGTGTGGTGAGCCAGCGTGACAAGGGTTCCAATGTCCGGTTACGGCAAATTTGTTCGCGCTACTCGTACGACCGGATATGGCCGCGAGTCGCCGTTCGCGAACGACTCAAAGCGACCCACAGCAGCCGTTTGCTGATTCCGAAAGGAGACGTTCGATAGATGCCGCAACCGACCGGCAGCTCGGGGCCGGCGGGGGGATGTGGAGTCCTATTGGTGGTGCAGCGTTTTTTTGTTCAGCAACCGGTGCAGGGCGCGAAGGACCACGTCGACGGTTCTACTCGATGACTTTGGTCGCCCGCAAGAGCACGGATTGAGGAATCTTGCTCCCAAGCTCCTTCGCAACCGGGAGGTTGACCGCGAGATCGAATTCCCTCGGCTGTTCGATCGGCAGGTTCGAGGGCGCCTCGCCCTACATGATCTTGTCTATGTACTCTGCCGCGCGCGTAAAGAGCGCGTCGAGCGAGGCGCCATACGAAGCGAGCCCCCCGCGTCGACATACTGGGTCAGACCGTATACCGCGGGCAAACCTTGCTTGCGGACCTCGGCTACGAGCTCTCACGACCGGGGAACACACGCGGAGACATCAGAACTAGCATGGCTTCGCTTCGAGCGGCAAGCGCCTGGTCAAGCAGCGGCACGAAGTCATACGGTAGTCCCGCATCGGCAGCACGTGCAATTCCAGTTTCAGGAGCTGCGCCGCCTTGTGGGCAGCCTCGAGCTTGTCCACCGCGAATTCGTCCGACAGCGACGCATTGCGGTGCGTGCCGCGGGCAACAGGTGGTGCAGCGGGCACTGACAGTAGATCGATGCCGGCTTTCTGCGCCGCCTCCGCCTCATCCATGGATTCGACCGGGAGCATCGAAAGCTGCCGCTTGCCTTTCAGGCCACGCAGCTCTGCAACGGAAGGGCGCTTTTCGTTCCATGGTTTCCTCCCTGCGGTCAGGTGAGCAATGATTTCAATTTGACATCCGGCAGAGCGAGCAACCCAGCCTCTGGGCGTGCACGCCGGCCAATCAGCAATTCGGCAAGCTTGATGTCTTTGGCGACGGCATTGCCGAAGCCGATACCGCTGGCCGCGAGCAACGTTCCGTCCGCCGCCAGATGAAAGAGGAGGAACGCACCGTTGCCAAGGTCGCGGCATACCGCATTCGTGCTGCCGTCGGCCAGGCCGCACACCTGCAGTCCAAGCTCGTATTGATCGGACCAGAACCAGGGCACCGCCGACACCGCCTCGGCAGCGCCCAGCATATTGCGTGCAGCCAACGCTCCTTGCTCTTGCGCGTTCCGCCAGGATTCCAGGCGAACGCGGCGGCCGCCATAGAGGTCGAGCGGATAGGAACAGCAATCGCCGGCGGCAAGGATGCGTGAATCCGTACTCGCTAATCTTTCATCGACAGCAATGCCGTTATCGATGCCAAGACCACAGCCTTGCGCCAGCTCGGTGGCGGGTACAGCACCGATGCCGGCGACCAAGATGTCGCCGCACAGAATGCGGCCGTCGGAAAGCATCACCCGGGCGGCACCGGGGCCCGTCTCAACCGAAGCGATCGCCGCGCCGGTGATGATCTCGACACCTTCCTGGCTGTGGCGCGCGTGCACCGCAAAAGCGATTTCTTCCGGAAGCCCGCGCATCAGGATGCGCGGCTGGAACTCGATCACCGTTACCTCGACCCCGAGTGCCCTTGCGCTGGCCGCCAGCTCGAGGCCGATGAAGCCGGCTCCGATCAGCAGCAGCCGCTTGCCAGATTGCAGCCGCTCCCGGATAGCCAGCGCATCGTCGACCGTGCGCAGATAGTCGATATGGGGAATCGCCGCGCCCTGCTGCAGCAATTGACGCGGCCGGGCGCCGGTCGCGAGCAGCAGCTTTTCGTACGCCATGCGTTGGCCACTGGCGAAAATCACCTCCCGAGCGACGCGATCTACGGCGATAACGGACAAAGACGAAAGGTGAACAATTTCAGCCGCTGCGAAGTGCGCCGCCTCGGAGATGAATTTGGCGCCTGCCGCGCGATTGACCATCACCGCCTTGGACAGCGGCGGCCGCTCATAGGGAAGATGGGGCTCGGCGCCGATCAGCGTCACCGCCCCAGAGTAGCCGTTTTCGCGCAGCGCGAACGCAGCCCGCGCGCCGCATTCCCCTGCTCCGACAATGACCATCCCTCCGGTCATCGGGCTCAGGTGATTTCGATGAAGACGCTGGCGGCTTCGACTTTGGCGGGATAGGTTGCCAGGTTGATGCAGGCCGGCGCACCCTTGGCTTGGCCGGTCCTGTAGTTGAAGCGCCCATTGTGCTTGGGACACTCGATGATATCGCCCATCACCAAGCCATCGGCGAGGCAGACCTGTTCGTGTGTGCAGAGCCCATCGGTGGCAAAGTATTTGTCATCCGGGCTTCGATAGATGGCAAATACCTTGCCGCCGTGATCGAAGCGAATCACATCCTCTTCCTCGATGTCGTTGGCGGCGCAGGCTTTGATCCAGGGCATTTCGTACTCGCGTCGCCCCTCCGACTGAAAGCAGCTATTCGGCGAAAACAGAAACCGCTTCGCCGTGCCGCGCCGGTCGAATTGGCATGGCAGTATCTGGAAGCTGGCGTCGGATATGCCAATCCGGGTCCTTGCGCTGCTTGAGCAATGCAGGAATTATCTCCCTATACGCAGCGAAAAGGCCGGGACAGGCGGCGGGCAAATCCCCCTTCAGGATTTCGTGCAGAAGCGGCAGCCGGTGGTACGGCACCATGGGGAACATGTGGTGTTCCACATGATAGTTCATGTTCCAGTAGATGAAGCGGAATACCGGATTCATATAGACGGTGCGGGAATTGAGCCGATGGTCGAGCACGTTCTCCGCCATCCCCGCATGCTGCGTGAGTCCGAAAATATGGGCCAACCACGCCCCATACATCGTTGGCAACGGCCCGACCAGCATCACCGGCAGCCATGAATTCAGATAGAGCACCAGCCCGATCACCGCGGCGTTGATCACGAGCCAGATGCGAGCGACCAGGTAGACCTTGCTCTGCTCCATCTCGGGTACAAACGTAATTTCTTCTTTCGTCAGCCGGCCGGCCGCGTGCAGCAGCAGCTTATTGATCGCGACCCAGCTGTTATTGATGGCAAAGAGATTGGACAGCAATGCCAGCATGTTAGGCGGCCGGGTTGCCACGATCTCCGGATCGCGCCCGACGACGATCGTATCGGTGTGGTGGCGGGTATGGCTCCAACGCCAGATCGTCGGTTCGCGCAGGATCATGAAGCAGGCGATTTGGTAGACAACGTCGTTGATCCAGCGCGTCCTGAACGCAGTGCCATGTCCGCATTCATGCCAGCGGCTGTCGGTCGATGAGCCATACAGCACGCCGTAGCAAACAAGAAACGGCAAGACCCACCACGAACCCCAGAGCCAGACGACACCGGCGCCAAGGCAAAGGAAGCACGCGCCCCAGATGGCGGTGTCGCGCAGCGCCGGACCATCGGAACGCTGCATCAGCTGTTTCATCTGCTTGCGTGAAATATCGGAGCGGTACCACTGTGCGGCGCTGAGCCCATTGGCGACCGCCCGTTCGGCATCCAGGCCGACCAGGCTGTAATCGCGTGTCGTTGGTTTAGCGCGCATCATCTCCACTCCTGCCCATGCGCCGAACCACGCATGTAGAGCAGCAAGCCACGAGCGCGACGCTGCTCTGGGTCGTCAGTAACTCGATTGTCTCGAAGGGAATTCGACACCCGTCATCGCTCTTGTTAGTGCCCAAACAAAACACGACGATGCATTCTAGCAGCGGCGCGACGATGCCTGGCGCACCCGAGACGCAAGCGGACCGAGGCCAGCAAGAAAAGCGAGCGCCAGGTCGCTGGGCATGCATTGGTACTATCGCCCTGCCGTACATGGTTGAGCGCGAAACCACGGGAGAGGTGTTGTCTATGGGCGCAGCGCGGGTATGCTGAACGTCGACGCCGATGTAGACCGCGGCCTGCCGCCCAACGAGACGGTGTACCTCGGGCTCGATTCACGCG
>JBPCLS010000231.1:0-5958 GCA_051003055.1 Casimicrobiaceae bacterium | reverse complement strand
GATTGCAGCCGGTCATCGGTTCCCCATTCGCTCCGTCACAGCGCATTCCGTCCAATTGATTGCACAGATGCCCAAGGTTCTACCAGCCCGCGGGTTTGTCTAAAAAGTGCTCCGTCGATCGTCAATTCGGAGGTTGCCATGTCGCAATTCTCTTGCCCACGACTTTCTGAAGCCAAGCATCTTCTGCCGTTTCTTCGAAGCCATCTCATCGCCGCTGCTCCCCGCTTTCCTCTATCAGCCGGTCTGACGCTTGAGCTGTTGCCCCTCGTCGAAGACGGGCTGTTTGGCTATGAACTCGTACCTGACCGCCAGATGCATACTACGTAACCATTGGTTGCAATGCGCGTGGAGAGCCGGTGCTGCGCAAAACCTTGTATGGCATGGGCGCTCCCAATGCCTTGCAATTGGTGGCGGTCAACGGCTGCGTGCTATCCCGAAGCGAGCGCGCCGCGCGCTACAGCACCCAACAGCGTGACGCTCACTTTCCCGACTGGACTGCAGCCGTCGAAGCGGCCTGGGCGCAACTTCTTATCCTTTTTCCTGAGCGGCCCCGACGGCCGGTAGTCATGCGTGAGAACGTGCACCGGTGTCTCGATGAGGCTCTGTCGGTTGCCCACGCCCATCTCGCCGAGTGGAATCCCTTCATCCAGTTCTGTGGCCTGCCCAACGAAGCGCAACAGGGGTTTGCATTATCGGGCGCTCACGGCGAACACGGGGAATTGGTCTTTCAGAGGCCCGACATTTGGATGCTGCGATGGAAGGCTGCATCGAACGCCGTCTATGAATCTTGGTCGGTCGTGCTACCGGACCTGGATGCGACCAGCGACTTGGCGCGCGGTGACCTCGCGTCCTAGGTTGACATCCATTGACCGGCTATCTCGCTCTGGCGCATTTGCGAAAATCATCCGGCGCTGTTGGCTCATACGTTGCGCGGACGCGTTGGTCGGCAGGCGTCGCTTCGCGCATACTAGCTGACGTAAAGGCGTGGGCGTAATCAGCAAACCTCAAGCGCTTGGAGCTAACCGTACATACCACACGCACGAGAGCGCTTTGCAAGAGCTGCCGCGGTTGAGGCGAAATCGAGGGTCCCGTTCGGCACTATGCCTGGCGCTGATGATCGTCGCCGTCACTGCGGCCGCCCAGAACGGGTACCCCACGAAGGCGATCAAGTTGATCGCACCATTCCCGCCGGGCGGCGGGACGGACATCTTCGCGCGCCTCGTGGCAGGGAAGCTCAACCAGGTGTCGGGTTGGACAATCATCGTCGAGAATCGGCCCGGCGCGGCCGGCAGCATAGGCATGGAATTGCTCGTCAAGTCCGCCCCGAACGGCTACACACTGATCATGGGGCAAACGAGCAACCTCGCGATCAATCCATCGCTCTACCCGAAGCTCGCCTACGATCCGCTCAAGGATCTCGCGCCCATCGCGCTTGTCGTCCTAAGATGAATGGAATGGGCCAAGTCCAGTTCGCCACCGAGGACTGTCATTGAACACGCGGCGCAGTCTCGTTTTGGCGCTTGGAGCCGCCTCACTCGCGGCGCCACTGGGCGCTTTCGCTCAGCACCAGGATAAAGTCTGGCGCGTCGGTGTCCTGTCAGCGCGTCGTCGCCCGGCTTCTCTCGACTCGGACTACTACGGTGCCTTCCCGCGGAGAATGAGCGAACTCGGTTATGTCGAGGGCAAGAATCTGCTAATCGAATGGCGGTTCGCCGACGGCGAGTACGAGCGTCTTCCACGCATGGCGGCGGAATTGGTGCAAATGAAAGTGGACGTCATCATGGGTCTCGGGCCGCCCGGGGCAATCGCGGCGCAGAAGGCTACCACTACTATCCCCATCGTTATGGTGGTCTCTGTCGACCCAGTCGGCGCCGGCTTGGTCAAAAGCCTAGCGCAGCCCGGAGGCAACATCACTGGACTTTCAAACCTCGCGGGCGACTTAAGTTCCAAGCACCTCGAGATGCTGCTGACCATGGTGCCCAAGCTCTCGCGCACGGCCGTCCTGGTGAATCCTGCCAACTCGGCCCATGCCACGATGCTGAAGAATGTCCAGACCGCGGCGCAGAAAACCGGCATCAAGGTCCTGCCGGTGCAAGCGCAGACGCCGCAGGAGATCGACAGCGCATTCTCCACGATGGCCCGGGAGTCCACCGGGGCGGTCATCGTGGCGCTTGCCCCGTTTTTTATTCAGCAGGAACTCCAGATCGCAGTACAGGCAACCAAACATCGGCTGCCATCCATATTCGCGAATCGGGAATATGCAGAGGCCGGCGGGCTGATGAGCTACGGGCAGAATCAAGTCGACATTTACCGGCGTGCAGCGGGTTACGTCGATAGGATTCTCAAAGGCGCCAAACCAGGTGACCTGCCGGTGGAGCAACCCACACAACTCGAGCTGCTCATCAACCGCAAGACCGCGAAGGCGCTGGGTCTTCCCATTCCGCAGTCGCTCCTGATAAGCGCTGACAAGGTGATCGAATGATTTCGTCCCGCAGTCGCTGCTGTTGCGTGCGGACTTGGTGATCGAAGGATGAACCGGCGAGCATTCATCGTCACCGTCGCAGGCGGGATGCTGGTTCCGCCGCGCGCGATGATCGCGCAACCGTCGCCGAAAGTCGCGCGAATAGGCTTTCTGGCGACCTTCGCTCGAATCTCCCGAAACACGGGAGCTGCTGGACGCTTTCCAACAAGGATTGCGCGAACGCGGCTACGTGGAAGGGCAGAACATCGTCATCGAATACCGGGAGGCAGGCGGGAGGATCGAGCGGCTTCCGGCTCTGGCGAGCGAGTTGGTCCGTCTCACGCCTGACCTCATCGTGCTGAGCGCGACGTCCGCGGCCCGCGCCGCACTGCAAGCGACCGCCAAGATCCCCATTGTCGCCTCGGCTATGGGCGATCCCGTGGGAGACCGGGCTTGCGACGAGCCTCGCGCGACCGGGCGGGAATGTTACGGGATTGACCTTTCTCGGCCCGGAGCTCACGCCCAAGCGTCTGGAGCTACTCAAGGAAACGATTCCAGCTGTGGCGCGCGTCGGCGCCCTTTGGCACCCGGACGCTTTCAGCGAACGAACGACAAATGCAATGTTGAAAGAGTCAGAGGCCGCGGCACGGACGCTGGGAATTTAGCTTCACTTTGCCGGAGTGCGAGGTCCCGACGAGTTCGACCGCGCATTCTCCACGATGTCCCGCGAGCGCGCCGATGCCCTCATCGTGTTCCCGAGCCCGCTGCTCTTTCTTGAACGAAGACGCATCGTCGACCTGGCGGCGAAGCACCGGCTGCCACCCCAACCGCGGTCCACGTCAGGCCGCGACGCGACGCACCGGCGCGGGTGCCTGCTGGGTGATGCCCATCTCGGCCAGTGTGTCGCGCATCGCGTTGACCGCCTGGCGCATCTCGTCGGGACCGATCGCGCCGATGCAGCCGACGCGAAACGTCTCGACCTGGGTCAGCTTGCCGGGGTAGAGGATGAAGCCCTTGTCGCGCACGCGATCGTAGAATTCGGCAAACGTGTACTTCGGATCGGCCGGCGCGTGGAACGTGACAATGATCGGCGCCTGGAGCGACGGCTCCAGAAATGCGCGCAACTGGAGCTCGGTCATGCCGTGCACCAGCGTCGCGCAATTGGCGGCATAGCGCGCGAGGCGCGCCGGCTGCCCGCCTTCCGCCGCGAATTGATCCAAAGCGGCATCGAGCGCCACGACAATGTGCGTGGGCGGCGTGAAACGCCATTGCGTGGTCTTCTCCATGTACGCCCATTGGTCGTGCAGGTCGAGGGCGAGCGAGGTGGAGTTACCGGCGCTTTGCTCGAGCGCTCCCTTCTGCACGAACACGAAGCCCATGCCCGGGGGACCCTCCATGCACTTGCCCGACGCCGCCACGAGCGCATCGAACGATGTCGAGCGCGCATCGATCGGTAACGCACCGAACGAGCTCATCGCATCGACGATCAAGCGCCGGCCGTGACGCGCGACGACAGCGGCGATTTCCGGTAGCGGATTTAGGATGCCGGTCGACGTCTCGCAGTGGATGAGGCCGACATGGGTGATCGATGGATCCTGCCCCAGCAGGCGGTTCACGTCGTCCGCCGTCATGGGCACGTCGTCGGCCGTCGCGAAGGTGGAGAGCTTGCGGCCCATCAGCGCGGTGAGCCTGGCCATGCGCTGGCCGTAGGCACCGTTCATCAGCACCAGCACATGTCCGTGGCGGGGGACGAGGGTGTTGACGGCTGCTTCGACGGAGAACGTCCCGCTGCCTTGCATCGGCACGCAGACGTGGGTGTCCGTCGCGTGAATGATCCGGGAAAGCTTGGCGCGCAGTTGTGCCGTCACCGCATTGAACTGCGCATCCCAGGAGCCCCAGTCGCGGAGCATCGCGGCTTTGGTGGGCAACGAGGTCGTCAGCGGGCCGGGAGTCAGCAGAATCGGGTCGCGGGAGTACAGGCTCATGGCGGTTCCTTGCCGGATTTAGTCACACCACGGTTGGCGTGCGCCAAGCTTGCGTCCGGGTGACGATGAGACGCGTGAGCACGGCGTAGATGACGCAGATGACGATCGAGGTGGCGACGATCAGCGTGGCCATGGCCGCCGCCGGGCCGATCTCGCCGGCCTCGTCCATGTTGAGGATCGCGATCGACGCCAACTGCGTTTCCGGCGCGTAGAGAAAGACGACCGCGGAGATGGTCACCATCGCGTTGACGAAGAGGTAGCGGCCGATGTCGAGAATCGCTGGCAGACAGACCGGAACCGTCACCCGAAAGAACGTCTTGTAAAACGGGACCTTGAGCGACGCGGACACGGCCTCGAATTCGTTGTCGAGCGCCTTCAATGCCGTGACGGCCGTCAAGTGGCTCGACGTATAGTAGTGAACTACGGTGGACAGCACCAGGATCGTCATCGTGCCGTAGATTCCGTGGAGCGGATTGGCGGCGTCGTTGAAGAAGAAGATGTAGCCAAGGCCGAGGACCATCCCCGGCACCGCCATGGGCACCGCCGCTAACAGCCGCACCGCCCCCTTGGTCCACGGCATGCCGCGCGTCTTCTCGAGCAGGTAGGCGACGCCAAAGATGAACATCGTGCCGAATACCGCGCTGAACAGTGCCATCTTGAGGCTGTTGAAGAACGAGACGATGACGCCGGCGTCGATCAGGCCGAACGAGTAGTGGCGCAGGCTCATCGATTTGTCGTAGGGCCAGAACTTGATGAACGACGTATAAACCGCCATTCCAAGCACCGCCAACAGCAGCAGCGCCACGACGATGCAGAAAGCGAGCATCGCCCGGTCGAACCATGGCGCGCGCTTCGGCGCATAGGGAACCGCCCGCGCCGAGAACTGCGCCTGGATCCGACCCTGCATGATCCAGTCGACGACGAACGCAAGAAGCACCGGCAGCAGCAGGATCAAACCGACCACCGCGCCCTTGTTGAAACTCTGCTGGCCGATGACCTGCTTGAAGATGTCGACCGCGAGGACATTGAAATTGCCGCCGATCACCTTGGGAATGCCGAAGTCGCTGACCGTGTACGAGAAGACGACCATCGTGGCGCTGACGAGGCCAAACTGGGCGCCGGGCAGCGTGATCGTCAGGAATTTCCGCCAGCGCGGCGTGCGCAGCGATTCGGCCGCCTCAAAGAGCCGGCCGTCGGCTAACAAGAGCGCGGTCAGGATGATCATCAGCGCATGGGGAAAGGTCGCGTAGACCGAACTCAGGATGATCCCGAGCGGGCCGTAGACCGACACTCCGCCGAGCAGCCACTTGAGCGCCCCCTGGTTGCCGAACCACTGGATGAACGAAATCGCCGCCATGAGCGACGGCGCTAAGATCGGCGTCATTGCGATCACGCGAAAAACCATCTTGCCCGGCATGCACGAGCGCGTCAGCGCGTAGGCGTAGATGAAGGCGAGCGGCACGGTGATCGCCGTCACCGCCAGCGCCACCCATAGCGTGTTCCAGATCGAGC
>JBPCLS010000230.1:0-6094 GCA_051003055.1 Casimicrobiaceae bacterium | reverse complement strand
CGTCGATGTCGCGGCAACGCGCTCGCCGTTGCAAAGTCTCGAGTTCGCGACACTGCGCGTCAAGGACGCCGTGTGCGATCGCTTCCGCGCGGAATCGGGCGTGCGCCCTTCCATCGACAAGCGCCAGCCGGACGTCCGAATCCATGCGTACTTGACCGAGCGCGAGGCCACGATCTACGTCGACACGTCGGGCGAGCCGCTCTTCAAGCGCGGCTTTCGCCGCGATACGGAGGAAGCACCGCTGCGCGAGAATCTCGCCGCCGGGTTGCTCGCGCTGACCGGCTGGCAGCGCGAGACGGCGCTGCTCGATCCGATGTGCGGCAGCGGCACCATCGTTGCCGAAGCCGCGCTGATCGCCGCGGGTCGCGCGCCGGGACTTTCCCGCACGTTCGGCTTTCAGAAACTTGTGTGGTTCGACGGGCCGTCGTGGCAGCGATTGAAGCAGGCCGCGCGCGATCGGATTCGCGCCAAGCCCCTAGTGCCTGCGATCTTCGCGAGCGACAGCACGGCAGCGGCGGTTGCCATAACGCGGAGCAACCTGGCCGCGGCGCAAGTGGCCGACTTCGTCACCGTCGAGCAGGCCGACCTTCTCACGCGCGCCGCACCGCGTCCGTCCGGCATCCTTCTCACCAATCCGCCATACGGCGTCCGGCTCGCCGATCAGCAGCAGCTCGCAGCGTTCTATCCCCTATTGGGCGATGTTCTGAAGCAACGCTATGCCGGCTGGTCAGCGTTTTTTTTGACCAGCGACCTGCGGCTGCCGAAACTCATTCATCTCAAAGTCGCGAAACGCACGCCACTCTACAACGGCTCGCTCGAGTGCCGGCTGTTCGAGTTCCCGCTGGTTGCCGGCCGGCACACGCCACGGAGCTAACTTTGCGGAGTTCCGTTGTAGCGGTAGTCAACAGAGACCGTGCGCCGCAATCGGATGTCTTGTTGTTGCCGTAAGCTACCGATAGACATCTTTTCGATTTCCGATTCGAACGATTAAAATCAGAACTTCAGGATCGCGAATCTCGGCGATTACCCGATAGTCACCGATCCGGTACTTCCAGTAGCGGCCCCGCTCCGACCCACGCAGCGCTTGCCCGAAAACTCGCGGATCCTGTCCCTTTACCAGGCGCTCGTCGACAAAACGCACGATGCGTTGCGCGATGGCCCGATCGAGCTTACGCAACTCCCTCAGCGCTTCGGGCCGATACAGGACACGCCAGACCATCAGCGCAAGCCGAATTCCTTCGCAACCGCATCCTGGGAAATCAGATCCTCATCGCCACGTTTGCGGCGCTGCTCGGCCAGATAAAAATCTTCCAAGTCGCCCAAATGTTCCGTAATTGCTTCGGTTACGTAATAGGTCTTGGTGCGGCCGGTTTTGGCAGCGAGGTGGTCCAGCCGGCGTCCGAGCGCCGGACTCAGGCGAATGGAAAGAGGCATGAGCGTTCCTAAGCGATACTTGTATTGCATTATGCGCGCACGTATAGCTACAGGTCAAGCACTACAAGTGGCTCCGGCACGCTCGAAGGCGCCGCCGCGCGAGCCGATGTTAAGATGACTGCTTTCCATCGTGGGTACGTTGATTGTCTGCCATGCCGATGCTGCCTTCCCGTCACTACGTTTCCGAATTCACGCAGTTCATCCGCGATCTGATCGAGAAAAAGCCTGATCTGCCGGAACAGCAATTCGAGGGGCGGGAGCTCCTGTGGGACAAAAGTCCAGAGGACATCGCGCGACGCCGGAAAATGGATGAAGGCCTCGTGCCGCAACCGGCTTACGTCTACCAGCCGGAGTGGACGTCGCCCGCGCTGCTCGAAACCGAACCCGGGCCCACGCTGCCAAAGACGAAATAGCGCGGCGTTTGCGCGAGGTCGCTCACCCAACCGAGCTCTGCCAGGCGGACGGCAAGTTCGTCCGGCCGATGGAAGATCTTCACGATCCGGAATTCGCGGCCGTCGTTGAGCCTGCGAGTCACGATGCCAGCGTTGGCATCGGGTCGCGCGTGGTCGACCGCGGTAGAGGTCGGGTCGTGAGCGGAGTCGATGATGTAGGCAGCGCCGTGCTCCGCCAGTGCCGCGCCGACCCACCGCCAGAATCCAGCAAAGCGCGCATCGGGCACGTGCGAGAGCCAGAAGCTCATGAACACCATGTCGAAGCGCTCTGGCGGCGACCAACTGAAAAGATCGGCCTCGATGTATTCGACGTTGTCGCGCGCCACGCGCGCGCGATTGATCGCCAGCACTTCGGGCGACGCATCGACCGCGATCAATCGTCCAATGCGCGGCGCCAGGATGCGCGTGAACAAGCCGGTACCGCAGGCAAGCTCGAGCGCCGTCCGCGGTCGTTCGCGCTCGAGGAATTCGACCAGAGCCGCTTCGACGGCAGCCGCGTCAATGCGCCACGCGGTGTTCAGCTCGGCGCCGCGATCGAACCGTCCCCGGCGGAACCACCAGTCATCGTACTCGGCGGCTCGCGCGCGGTAATAGGCGATCTGGTCGGCGAGGAGCTTCGGCGCATCGTCCATCGTCAACGAGATTCAGGCAGAAGTTACCGATCATCGACCTTGTACTCGACATACGCGCGATCGCGAACTTGCCGCACGAATTCCTGGAACTGCTCGTCCGCCTTGCGCTGGCGCAACGCATTGCGCGCCTGATCCCGCTTGCGTTCCTGGGTGACGTCCTGCGTCCGGCGTTCAGCGACCTGAATCAAATGCCACCCGAATGGCGAGCGCACCGGCATCGACACCTCGCCCGGCTTCAATCGGCCGATTGCCTGCTCGAATTCCGGCACGGTGTCGCCCGGACCGATCCAGCCCAATTCGCCGCCCTTCGACGACGACGGATCCTCGGAATTGATTTTCGCCTGTTCGTCGAACTTCGCACCCGTCTCGAGCCGGTCCCGAATCCGGTCGATTTTTGCTTTGGCTTCGGCTTCCGACGTGATTTCGTTGACGCGAACAAGAATATGCCGCGCCTTCGTCTGTTCGACGACCGTCGGCGCGTTCAAGCTGCGCGTCTCGTTCAGTTTCACGATATGAAATCCGCCGGCGCTGCGCACGACGTTGGATACTTCACCGTTCTTCATGCCGCGTACGACGTCGTTGAACACGGTGGGCAGCCGCGCCGGTGTGCGCCATCCCAGCGTGCCTCCCTGTACCGCATCGGGCGCGTCGGAAAACGCGGCGGCGATTTGCGAGAACGGCTTGCCGTCTTTCACTTCGCGCAGCGCGTCCTCGGCGCGGCGGCGGCGCGCGTCGATCTGCTCGGGCGCCGCCTGCTCGGGCACGGTAACCAGGATATGCGCGAGGTTGTATTCGTTCTCACCGCCCGCCTGCGCGGCGACGGTGGCGAGATAGTTGTCGACCTCCGCATCGGACACGGCGACGCGGCTGTCC
Source organism: Casimicrobiaceae bacterium (assembly GCA_051003055.1). GTDB lineage: Bacteria > Pseudomonadota > Gammaproteobacteria > Burkholderiales > Casimicrobiaceae > VBCG01. The sequence goes on along the minus strand of JBPCLS010000230.1, from coordinate 2,703 downwards.
ACTTCGCGTTCGCGCACCCGCTGGATCGTGACCTCGCGTCGAATGCTTTCGCGGTATTTGGCGTACGGAATCTTCTCGCGCTCGAGGACGCGACGAAATTCCTCCGGACCCAGCTTGTTCTCCTGCGCGATGCGTAGGATCGTCCGTTCAACCTGCTGATCGTCGACTTTTACCCCATTGTCCTTTGCGAACTGCAACAGAGCGCGCTCGGTCACCAGGCGTTCCAGCACCTGCTTTTCGAACGTGTCGGCGGGCGGCGGCGTCACATTCGACGCCTTCATTTGCCCGAGCAGAACACCTTTGTGGTCGTTGACCTCGTATTGCGTCAGCGCTTCGTCATTGACGACAGCCACGACCCGATCCAGTGGGACGATTTTATCGGACGAGCGGAGCGCTGCCGCAGGCCCTGGACTCGTGACCGGCGCGGCATCCGGACCGGGCCGCGGCGCCTGGGTCGTAAACTGGGCGAAGGTAACGCCGGCACTCGCGACTGCGGCTACGCCGCCCAGCACGAGCGCCAGAATCGATAGGTCGGATCGGAGACGCGATGGTTCCAACAAGCGTGCCAACGACAAAGTTGTCAACTTAAGTCCTCGTCAAAATTCGGGGAGCGGGTCCAGGCTGCGGTCGCGGTCGAGCAAGGCCGGATCGTTCGTGCGCAAGTAACCCGGCACGCTCCGGCGCAGCAATTCGAGAGGACTCGTTCCCACGCGGGCCAAGCCATTCAACTCGAGTTGCACGAAGACCGAATTCGTCGTTTGCTGCGTGGTCGTCGTGAGCCGCTGACCAACGACGCGCAACACCCAGCAATCGCCATTGTACTCGACACCAGCGACCGCCTCCAATGCCTTATGGTCGGGAAGCGAATAGTTAAACCGTCCCACGACCGTCCAGTTTGCCGACAACGGCCATTGCCCGGACACATCGATCTGCTTCAACTGCGACAGACCGCCGCTCAGGTCGACGAGTTCCCGCGAATAGCGATAAGTGAGATTGAGTACGCGCCCAGGTGCCGGCGTGTACCGAACGCCCGCGTTGAAACGGTCGAAATGGGCGTCGTCGAAGTTGTACTGCATGAGTCCCAACACCGACCACGTGTCGGACAGCCGGCCCTCGACGCCGACCAGCACGTCCGACCTTCCGGCGGGGCGCGGCGGCTCGCCCAACGTGACGCGCTGTTCCGAAAACGAGATGCGCTGACCAACTCCGACGCGCAGCCGCTCCGCCCCGGTCTCCGGATCGAGCAGGCGCGAGGTCACGGCGAGCGAAAGCTGATTGGCGTCGCCGATGCGGTCGTTGCCCACGAAACGGTTCTCGGTGAACAGTTGCGTGAAGTTGAAATCGTCCAGCGCGGTATCGAACACCGGCAGCGCGCTTTGCTTGCGGAACGGAATATAGGTGTAAAACGCGCGCGGTTCGAGCGTTTGCACGAACGGCGTTCCGAACGCGTGCCAGTCGCGTTCGAAAATGAGCCCCGCGTCAAGACTGGTGATAGGAATCGCAACGCTTGGATTACGATCGGGAGCGGCGGGCGTGGGGCGGTCGAGATCGTATTGCCGCAGATGGAGACCCGTGCGTGCCGTCACGAACCACGCGGGGCTCTGCCGCGTCCATCGCGCGGTCGGGTACACGAATGCGCGATTGCCGGTCGGCGCGAGCGACGACTGTTCGAAGCGCGTGAACTCGCCGATGCCGCTCAAGCCAACGCCTGCCCAATCCGTCTCCGCATAGCCCACGCGTATTTGCGGCAGCATGTTGTACGGCGGCACGACCGGCGCCACCGGATCCTGCAGCGTCTGAAATTTGAGCGCGCGCGTCAGTACACTCCACGGACCGTAATTCACCACCGCGCCCGCTTCCTGCGGCAGCGTCTTTTGCGAAGTGATGGCGATACGGTCGGCGAAATCGGCAAAATATTTCGCGTCCGACACGCGGTTGTAGTTGACGTACCCGGCGAGCCACGGCAACACCTGCTGGTTGTGTTTCCACGAGAATCCCCACCGCGTCTTGTCCGTGACGTCGTCGTCGGGTAAGACTTCGCCATTGACCTCGCCGGCCGCGGACTCGAACAGATAGCGGGCCTGACCGCCCAATTGCAGGCCGCGCTTGGTCATGAACCGCGGTGTGAATGTTGCATCGTAGTTGGGCGCGAGATTGAAGTAGTACGGTGTTGCCAGTTCCAGTCCGCGGATCTGCGTCGATCCCGCAGTCGGCGTCAAAAATCCCGACTTGCGCTCGTTGGACAGCGGAAATTCGAGCCACGGCGTGTACATGATGGGTACATCGAGAAAATAGACGGTCGCGCGCCGCGCGGTACCGACCTTGCGCAGCCGGTCGACTTCGATTTCGTCGCTGCGCAGATACCAATCGTTGTTGGGTGCAACGCAAGTCGTGTAGCGGGCGTGGCTCGATTCGTACTTGTCGGGCCCCAGGAACCGGATTTCCCTCGCCACAACCCGCGCGCCAGTTTCCCCTGCATAGAAGCGTGGTGAAGCGAAAAATCCGGTTTCCGTGTCGCGCTTGAATTTGAGCTCGGGACCGGTGATCCAATCGAACCCCCGGCGCAGAACCACCTCGCCTCGACCCCAGATTTCGTCGGCAACGACATCGTAGGAAAGCGAATCCGCAAGAATCGTTTCGCGGCGCGTGCGCAATTCGACGTTGCCAGACGCTTCCAGCCGGATCGAAGCCGTTCCCTCCAGG
>JBPCLS010000229.1:0-10717 GCA_051003055.1 Casimicrobiaceae bacterium | reverse complement strand
AGTAGAGACAGATATTCGCGAGAAGCTCGTCCTTGGTAAACACCGCGTCCAAATCGCCGCCGCAATCCGACCATGCGCGAAACTTCTCGACGATCCAAGCGGCGAGTCCCGCTGGCGAATCGGTGAGCGCGAACGCGAGGGGTTTGCGGCCGTGTGCCCTGGATCCACTGGTAGCCGGTTCCTTCCTTGATCCAGGTGGTGAGCTCTTCGAGGTAGCGGCGTTCCTCGGGTGAGGGATCGTTAACCATACCTGGGTCGCGCCGGATCGGCATCAGGTTCAGGCGGATGCCGAGTACACGATCGACATGCGCATAACCCAAGAGCGCAGCAATGGACGAGCCCCAGTCGCCGCCCTGCGCGGCGAAACGCTGATAACCGAGTACATCAGTCATCAGATCGGCGAAGCAGTCGGCGATCGCCTCCACGCCAAAGCGCTTCTGCCCGGGCGCGAACGATAGCGTGTAGCCCGGCAGCGACGGCGCCACCACGGTGAAAGAGTCGGCCGGGTCGCCACCGAAGCGAGCCGGATCGGTCAGGCGCGGGATCAGCTCGGCGAACTCGAACACCGAGCCTGGCCAGCCGTGCGATAGCAGCAAAGGGCAGGGGTAGGGGCCGTGGCCCGGAACATGCAGGAAATGCAACTCGATGTCGTGCAATGACACCTTGTATTGCGGAAACGCATTGAGTCGCGCCTCCTGCACCCGCCAGTCGAAGCGATCGCGCCAGTAGTCGATGAGCTCACGCATCCAGGCGACGTCGGTGCCGTACGCCCAAGGCGCGCCTGGGGGTTGATCGGGAAAGCGCGTGCGGGCGAGGCGCTCGCGCAGATCGACGATCGCGTCGTTGGGGACGTGCAACGAGAATGTTTCGCTTTGCTTGCTCACATCACCTTTGCGTCAACCCTGTTCTGGCCGCTCCAATTCGGTTCGCCAGGCGCCGTCGTTAGGATGCGGGAATACGCGGAATTCGGCGGAGCTGAACTCAATGTTTTAGATCGCGCAGCAAGACCTTTAATCGCGTCGATTTTTCGCCACGCATAATCGTTGGTGACGGCAAGCGTGGCGCCCGACTCAACGCCCGTAGCGAGCACGATGGCGCCCGACCGTGGGCGGCAGATCCCTCGAGGTGATAGATCCAAACGGAGGTATCGAGCGCTATAAGCCGGTGTCCGGCGAGCGCTGCGACTAAGAGCTTTTCCGTCGGCCAGAGCCAATCTTGCGCGTTCGCGCACGTGATTTATGAATGGACCAGCTCTCAGGCTGCCAAGCCTTTCTTTCGCGCTCCAGGTATCCCTTGCCCCAGACGCCCTTGTGGCGACCGGAAAAACGCTTAACGAAGTCGCGTGGCTCGGGCATGAAAACGGTGCGGTCATCCTTGACCAGCACGAGCAGACGCGTGCCGGGCCCGACGCCAAGCTTGTTGCGTGCTTCTGGGGGATGACGACCTAGTTTTTGCTACTCAGCGTAACCGTAGCGGGCATGGGAACGGATCGGCCGGAGGTAGGAGCAGGCCGACAGCAGAAGAAGCGTTTGACCGAACCGTACGCAGGCAATTTTCGACTATATTTAATCTTGGAAGCTGTGCATCTTCCCGCCGAGTTTTATTGTGGCGGGGCGCGCCCCCTACGCGGTGACGCAGGGACGCTTTGCCGGCGGATTTCGTACGGGTAAAACGCGATGGCTCATCGCACCGAAACTATCGGAGAAATCAGCATGAACGAACTCGAGAAAAAAAACACCGCGGTCGATCGCGCAGCGGATCAAGTTAAGACGGCCGCCGATCGGGTCGCGACTAAAGCTACCGACACGATAGCTTCGGCGAAGTCAGCGGTAACCGAGACGGTAGACACTATCGCGGAGCGGACCCACGCTGCGACGGACTGGGCGTCGCACAAGTACGACGCCGTTTCGGAAGCCCCCAGTGCCTTGGTCGAGTCGGGTGCGGAATACATAAAAACGCGACCCTATACCGCGATAGGTATTGCAGTCGTCGTTGGCTACATTCTCGGACGCCTTCAACGATAGACGCGAGGGCGGTCGCCGCCAAAGCGCGACTATGCGGAGGTACACTCCAATTGATTTGCACCCTGACGAGCGAACGTGTATCTGACGAGACCGTAGATGCGGGTTTGCGCAGATCGCGTGTCGGCAGGATGGGTCCAGCGTCAAATCAGGGTCAGAGAGCGCAGGCGCGCGCCTGCGCGAGCCGTCGTTGCGCACCCGGCGAATCGTCTAAAATCAGATACCCATGTCTCCCACAGTCCAGGAGTGCGAGGTCTTTGTCGTCGGCGGCGGCCCCGCCGGTTCGACGATTGCCGCGTTGTTGGCTGAACGCGGTCGCAATGTCGTCGTCTGCGATAAGGACCGCCATCCACGCTTTCACATCGGTGAATCGCCGCTGCCGCAAAACATGGGGCTGTTCGAGCGGCTGGGCATTCGCGAAGAGGTCGAGCGCATCGGCCTCGTCAAGCACGGAGCCGAATTCAACTCGCCGGTCCATGAAGACCGCAGAACCTACGATTTCCGCGACGCATTCGACAAGCGGTGGCCGTATGGCTATCAGGTACGGCGGTCGCAATTCGATCATCTGCTGCTCGACAATGCGCGGCGCAAGGGAGCGAACGTGCACGAAGGAGCACGCGTGCGCGCGGCCGAATTCACGCCCTCCGGGCCGACGACTCTCAATGTCGAACACGACGACGGCACCCGGTCGCAATGGCGGGCGCAGTTCCTGGTCGATGCCTCCGGCCGCGATACCTTTCTTGCGAATCTGCTCGGTTTCAAGCGCAAGAACCGCAAACACAACAGCGCCGCGATCTACGGACATTTTACCGATGCGCAACGCCTTCCCGGGGCAGCCGAGGGCAATATCAGCATTTTTTGGTTTGCGCACGGCTGGTTCTGGTTCATTCCGCTCAAGGATGGGACCACGAGCGTCGGCGCCGTCTGTTGGCCGTACTACACTAAGACGCGCAAGACCGAGCCAACGCAATTCCTGCTGGACACGATTGCGCTTTGTCCGGAGCTTGCTGCGCGGTTGAGCACCGCGCGGCTCACCGGACCCGCAACGGCCACCGGCAATTACTCGTACGAGTGCACGCGCATGGCGGGCGAGCGCTATTTGCTGGTCGGCGATGCCTGGGCGTTCGTCGATCCGGTGTTTTCCAGCGGCGTCTATCTCGCGATGAACAGCGCCGCTCTGGGCGCCGACGTCGTCGACCAGATCTTGCGCGACGCTACCACTGCACCGCGCCTCAACGCGCAATTCGAGCGCGACGTCCGCCGCGGACTGACCACATTTTCGTGGTTCATCTATCGGATGACTTCTCCGATCATTCGCCGGCTTTTCATGGATCCGCGCAATGCGCTCGGAGTCCAGGACGCGGTCACATCCCTTCTAGCGGGTGAAGTGTTCGAACGCGCCGGACCGGTCCGACCGCGGCTGTGGTTATTCCGCTTCATCTACTACGCAAACTGTTTAGGGTCGCTGCCGATAGCGTTGCGCTCCTGGCGCAACCGCAAACGCGCGATTCAGGCGGCGGCGTGACCGAGGCGTGCGTCCGGCGTCAAGGCGGCTCTCGGAGACTCGCTTCTGGCGCCGCGTACCCGGGTGCCTGGGTCGTGATCCCGGCGTACAACGAAATGGCGTCGATACGCGATATCGTCGACCGCACGCTTACGATCTTGCCGCGCGTCATCGTTGTCGACGACGGTTCGGACGAAGTGCTCGAAAATGCGCTGAGCGGCCTCCCCGCCACCGTTCTGCGCAACCAAACGAATTGCGGCAAGGCCGCCGCGCTCGTTCGCGGTTTTGCGCATGCGCTCGCACATGGCGCCGTCGCGGTCGTTGCCCTCGATGGCGACGGCCAGCATCGGCCCGAGGACATACCGCGGCTCATCGAAGCCGCGCGCCACCATCCGCGCCACATTGTTATCGGCGCACGGCTCATTGGCTTCGAGAATGCTCCGAAATCGCGCCGCCGCGCGAATCGCATCGCCAATTTCTGGATCGGCTGGGCGGCCGGGCATCGTATTGTCGACTCGCAGTCGGGGTTTCGCCTTTATCCCGCCGAGTTATTGACAAGTGTGCATGTCGCGCACGATCGCGCACACGGATTCGTGTTCGAAAGCGAAATACTGATCGCCGCCGCGCGCAGGGGCTTCCGCACGACACCGGTGGCCATCGAGGCGCTGTACCCACCCATAGCACGCCCACGCCACTTCGCTCCCGTGCGCGACATCGTCCGAATCGCGCGAATGGTCGCGTGGCGCTTGCTCTGCGCGGGTCTGTATCCGTTGGGACTGTGGCGCAGCTTGGCCGACAAACCCCCGTCGCGCGTAGCAACTTACGCTTCGCACCTGGGTCGCTAGCGACATTGGAGTTAAAAAAATCGCTCTCGTGAGCGATTTTGAACTGCATCGGAATTGTCGTATCGCGCCTGAATCAGACTGACCGGCTCGTGCTGTCAGACGTATCCCACTTTCAGGGCGCCACCTTAGCCCCGTACGTTATAATCAACAACCAAACTTGAGCGCAAAACCAAAGTCATGACAAGACGCAATTCGCTACGGCCCGCCACGGCCTCGTTACTCGTGTGGTGCGACTTTATGCGCAAGAGCGCGGAAATGATGAGCGCCTCGGCGCAGGTTATCGCCCGCCGCTCGGGGCGCATGATGCTCGCCGGACCCCGGCCAAGCGCACGGGATCGCGATGAGTTCACGTTGATGGGCAGGGAAAAAATTGCTGCCTCCGCCGACGCGTGGCAAAGCCTTGCCGCCCAAATGACTCGGCTGAATCTGGAACTCGGGTCGCGGTGGTTCCGTCAGTCGCTCGCGGCAACCTCGTCGCTGGCATCGTTGGCTGGAAGTCGTACCGTCGGTCAGGCGCTGGGGCGTCAGTCGGCTCTGATCAAAGACGCGGTGTCCTTGGGCATCACCGAATCATCGCGCTGGTCACGTTCGACCGTGCGCCTCGCGCATGCCGGCCTCAAGCCAATTCATAGCCGGGCGACGGGAAACGCCAAGCGGCTCGGCCGGCGTTCGTAGCCGATGACCCGATCGTGCAGCGGAGGGATTCGTGGATTGGCTCTATACTCGTGCAACGAACCGTGTCCCGCGTCGTTCGAGATCGATGCCGTTTTCGCGTAGCGGGCTCTTCGTGTCGTATATTCGTCTGAATCGGCTCGATCCTCCGTTTTCCTGAAGGAACGAAAGCAGGCGAGGCGTCGTTGTTTCGACCTCGCTGATTTTCGAATGGCCACGCGCGGCCTGACGAAGCTTCGTTTTTTCAACGCATTATCCCGGGAGCTCTCGAGTTATGAACAGCAATCTGGCTGAAGACACCGCATACGAAATCAAGCTGCCGCAAGGTACGGGCTTTCACGTCGTCGCCGACTGGTACGACTGCGGCAAGGCATGTTCGATGTCCGCGTCCGAGCTCAGGGCACTCTGTTTGCGCGAGGTCATGCGCGCAGATCTGCGCGCGCTAGGCGAATCCTTTCATCAATTCGAACCGCAGGGCGTCACGGGCACGGTGGTGCTGGCGGAATCGCATTTGGCCATTCATACCTGGCCGGAAAGCGGTTACACGACAATTGATGTCTTCGTTTGCAACTTTCAGGAAGACAACACCCACAAGGCGCTACGTCTGTTCGCCGCGCTGCGCCGCGCGTTTGCGCCTCAGCACGAACAGGTCGTGCATTTGCAGCGGGGTCAAAACGATGCCCCTCAATCGGGGAGCGTCAACGAACCCGATCGCGCTGCTGGCTACGGCTTCGGGTCCAGGTCGAATTAGCGACTCGAATCACGGCCTTGAATGCACCTGACCCACTGCCATTGGGTCGCGAGTGGCCGAACGGCGAGGTGAGCCGCGTTCCGTTCTGGCTGTACTCGGACCCTGACACCTATCAGCGCGAGCTCGAGCGATTTTTCTATGCCGGGCACTGGTGTTACGTCGGCCTGACCGCCGAGATTCCGCGCGCGGGGGACTTCAAACGCTCGTGGATCGGCGAGCGCAGTGTCGTCATGGTGCGCAATCACGACGGCGCGGTTCATGTCGTCGAAAATCGCTGCGCGCATCGCGGCGTGGCGTTCTGCCAGCAGAACTTCGGGAACCGGGGCGACTTCGTCTGCCCGTACCATCAATGGAATTACGACCTGACGGGAAACCTGATCGGCGTCCCGTTGCGCCGGGGCGTGAAGAGCGAAGGCAAGGTCGAGGGTGGAATGCCGGCGGACTTCGCGCCGCAAGAACATGGGTTGACCAAACTCAAGGTCGACGTGCGCAACGGCGTCGTGTTTGCGTCGTTCGACGCTGCGGTGCCACCGCTGGCGGACTACCTGGGACCGACGATCTTGCCGTATTTCGACCGCACGTTCGACGGGCGCGAGCTCACCATTCTCGGCTATTCACGGCAGCGGATTCCCGGCAACTGGAAGCTCATGCAGGAGAACATCAAGGATCCATACCATCCGGGTCTCTTGCACACCTGGTTCGTGACCTTCGGATTGTGGCGGGCCGATCAGAAGGCGCGAATGCTGATGGATGAGCACGGTCGCCATGCGGCGATGGTGTCGCGCCGCAACGAAGGCGGCAAGGCGGCAGTGACCCAAGGCGTCACGACGTTCCGCGAGAACCTGGCGCTCGACGATGCGCGCGTCCTCGATGTCGTCTCCGAACCTTGGTGGAACGGCCCGACCGTCGTCATGCAAACGATTTTCCCCAGCGTCGTTCTGCAGCAGCAGGTGAATTCGCTTTCCACGCGGCACATCATGCCCAAAGGACCGGGCTCGTTCGACTTTGTGTGGACGCATTTCGGGTTCAAGGATGACCGCGAGGAAATGACCCGCCGCAGGCTGCGGCAGGCGAATCTCTTCGGTCCGGCGGGCTACGTCTCCGCCGACGATGGCGAAGTGATCGAGCTCTCGCAGGACGGCATGACGCAAACCCCCGCCGGCTGCACGATCATCGAGTTGGGTGGCCGCGATATCGCCAACACCGAACACATGGTGACCGAGACGCTGATTCGCGGGATGTACGGGTACTACCGCAAAGTGATGGAGATCTAATTGGCGGCCGCGTCCGCGCCAGCCGATCCCGCGCTGCGCTTCGCAATCCTTGACCTCTACGCGGCGTACGCGGCCTGCCTGGACGAGCAGCGCTTCGCAGAGTGGCCGGAGTTTTTTGTCGACGACTGTGTCTACCGGGTGCAACCGCGCGAGAACTTCGACCGCGGACTACCGTTGGCGACGCTCGCGTTCGAGAGCAAGGGAATGTTGCGCGATCGCGTCTATGCGATCACGCAAACGCTCTTCCACGCGCCGTATTACCAGCGCCATGTCGTCAGCGGAATCGTGCTGCAGGCGCAGCGAACCGACGGATACGACGTCACGGCGAGCTATCTGGTGCTGCGGACGAAGCAGAACGAGCCGACCGAGGTGTTCAACACCGGTCGTTACATCGACGTCCTGGTGTGGCAGGACGATCGGCTCAAGTTCAGGAGCAAGCTCGCCATCTTCGACAGCGAGCTCATCGCGAATTCGCTGATTTATCCGATTTAGCGAGGCCGAAAAAAAGTCGAGTCTGGTTAGACACGGCGGCGATACTCGCCGGTGCGCGTGTCGATTTCGATCTTGTCGCCGGTGCTGACGAAAAGCGGGACCGGCACTTCATAGCCGGTGCCGATCTTGGCGGGCTTCATGACCTTGCCCGACGTGTCCCCTTTGACCGCGGGCTCGGTGTAGGTCACTTCGTGCACAACCGAATTCGGCAGCTCGACCGAAATTGCCCGGCCGTCGTAGAACGTGAGCTCGCACGCGAGCCCTTCGTCGATGTAGTTGACCGCGTCGCCCATGTTTTCGCGCTCGACGTCGAATTGGTTGAAGTCGTTGTCCAAGAAGACGTACATCGGATCGGCGAAGTACGAGTAGGTGACTTCCTTTCTCTCTAGTTGGACGACGTCGAATTTTTCATCGGCGCGGTAGACGGTTTCGGTGCCGCTGCCCGAGAGAAGGTTCTTGAGCTTCATCTTGACGACCGACGCATTGCGGCCGGACTTATTGAACTCGGCCTTCTGGACCACCATTGGATCTTTGCCGATCATGATCACGTTGCCGGCGCGAACTTCTTGAGCGATTTTCATGACGATTCCTGCGATTCAAAGTGCGCGGTCGAAAAATGCCGCAGTCGAAAACACAATTGCGCGATGTGCAAAAATTCGCCTGATAGCGATATTTTCCGGGGGAAACCTGTAATTATAAGCGGCTTAGGGCAAAGTTGACCAGCCGCGTCGCCAGATTGCTTTGCTTGGCGAGGGTGCCCGCCCAAGCCCGGCCGTGGGTCGCCAGCGCCGGGAGGTTCGCGCGTAGCGGCGGCCAGGCGGCGGCGGTTGCCGCTCCATCTTCCGCATTGAAGGCGCGCCAGAAGTCGCGCGTTGCAACTGCGGCGACGGTATCAAGTCCGTTCGTGAAGCGCGCGAGGAACGCTTCGAGCTTTGCGGCGTGCGCCGCGTCGGCTTGCGGATAGATATGCCAGATGAACGGACGCGCCGCCCATTGCGCGCGTACGAATGAATCCTCGCCGCGGACGAAATTCACATCGCTAGACCACAGCCGTCGATCGAAAGAGTCCTGCGCGACAAAGGGATGCACGACCAGCGTCAGGCGCCCGCGTTCGACCGGCGTGCCTTGATGCGGAACGTTCCCTCCCAACCAGCGGTCGAGTTCGGACCGCGCGACCCCGTCTGGGATGTTGCACACGATGCGCTCGTCGTCCTCGGACCAGACGTCGAAAAGCGCCGGCAGCGCGGGATTCGGATAACAGTAGAGCGAAACCGCGAGCGCATCGGCAGGCGCGCCCCCGCCTTCCAGGCCGCCTGCACTGGAACTCCCTGCAGCCCGCGCGACATCGCGGGTTGCGAGCAGATCGCGCTCGCGCAGCAAGCCACCGGTTTGATTGGTGAATCCGGGAAAGAAAAACCAGCGCGTCAGCGGCAGCCGCGGATTGCGCGACGGCAGTTCGTGCGCCGACTCGATCCACGCTTCCGCGGATAGATATTCGAGATTGATCCACACCGGCGCGTGCGCCCTCGCGGCCATTGCCGCCAGATACGATTCCGGCACGCCGCAGCCAAATCCTTCGATGACGACGTCGGCGGGTAGAGCGTCTTCCGGCATCTGCGTGCCGAGCCGACGCACGCGCACGCTTTGATGTAATTGGTCGTCGCACTCCACGTCCAGGCCAGGCACGATCCGGGCGAGCACCGCGCGATCGTCGATCCATAGCGTCACGGCAAAGCCATGTTCGCGCGCGAGTTGCTGCGCGAGTCGCCAGCTGATCCCGGCGTCGCCGAAATGATCGACGACGTGGCAGAACACGTCGCAGCGTAGTGAGACTGGCATGCCGAACCTCCGCGGAACCGGCGAGCATTATCGCAAGCGGCGTCAGGCCGTTGTCGACTTTGATAAGGTGTCGGTTGATGGGTTGATGACAGAGGAACGATGATGCTGGAAGCGTTGCAGGTGGATGTTGTATCGGATGTGGTGTGTCCGTGGTGCTTCGTCGGCAAACGGCGGCTGGAGACGGCGATCAAAGCGTTGCGTGGACGCGAACCTGCGCTCGACATTGCGGTGCGGTGGCACCCGTTTCAATTGAATCCGGAACTGCCGCGCGACGGAATTTCCCGCCGCCGCTATGTGGAAACCAAGTTTGGCGGGCCCGAGCGCGCAGCCGAAATCTACGCACGGATCACAGCGGCCGGGGCCACCGTCGATGTTCCGTTTGCATTCGACGCGATTGCACGCCAGCCCAACACGCTCGACGCGCATCGGCTGATCGCGTGGGCGCAAGAGTCGGCCAGCGAGTTTGGCAAAAAAAGCGGCGACGCGGACGCAATTGTCGAACGACTGTTTCGCGCGTACTTCCTCGAAGGCCGCTTCATCGGCGATCGCGATGAGCTCGCGGCGCTGGCGGCGGACGCCGGTTACGACGCGGTGGAGGCTCGAGCTTTCCTTGATTCCGATGCGCTGGCCGAGGCGGTTGCGAGCGCAGACCGGCGCGCCCGCGCATCCGGGATATCCGGCGTGCCGTTCTTCATCTTCAACGGCAAGACCGCAGTTTCGGGTGCTCAGCAGCCGGACGTGTTGCACGATGCCATCGTGCAGGCACGCACCGGAACGCAGCCGCCAGCAGCCTGGGACGATGCCTCAGACCGCGTCATCCCACGGAATTGACAGCCGGATCGCAGCGCACGTCGGAGCGCGGATCGCTACTTGAACCTCGATGGATGGCGAGCTTCGCGTATGCGATGGCAAAACGCTTGAGCGCCGCGGGTAAAGCCCGAGCGACTGCGCACCTCGCCTCCACGTCGATCTCGGGTGGCGCCCTGCTGCTCGGAAGTATTGCCTCTCGTTTATACTTCCTAGCACACTTCCGAGTTGTGGACCTTGCAAATCTGCTCAAGCGGCCGAGGGCAAGACGCTGGAGTTCAAGCGCGACCTGTCGTCTTCGAAGGGCGTGCTTCGAACTGTCGTGGCGTTCGCCAACACGTCCGGCGGTGTCCTGCTGATCGGCATTGAGGACGGCACGCGGCACGTTCGCGGGGTTGACGCTCCGCTGGACGCGGAAGAGCAGTTGGCGAACGTGATCGCCGACGGGGTGCTTCCGCGGCTCGTGCCCGAGTTGGAAATCCTGCCTTGGCGTCGGACCCATGTCATCGGCG
>JBPCLS010000228.1:0-6751 GCA_051003055.1 Casimicrobiaceae bacterium | reverse complement strand
ATGCGCGCGGTGGCGGCGGCTTCCTCGATGGTCAGCGGTTCGCCTTTGCGCGTCGACGGCACGAACGAGAGCACGATCAAATCGGTGTCCGAATCGAGGAAGATGTCCTTGATGAATTCGTCCGGCCCGAGGCACTGTAAATAGTCGAGGCCGGGTTGCTCCGCCGCGGCGCAGCGCTTGTTCTGCGCGAAACTTTTCAGCGGTTGCGCGCCGGCCGGGAGCGAGCGCGTCCACGCCCCGGTCGGATTCACGAAGTGGCCCTGCACATCGAAAATGAACTCCGCACCATCGAGCGTCGAGCGCGCGAGCTGCAGATCCAGCGCCGCGTCCGCTGGCAATTCGTAGTAGCTGCCGCGCCGGCCGCCGGCGGCGTACGCCGTGTTCATGCCGAGCAGCATCGTCGCCGCACCGCAAGCGGATACAAGGAAGCCGCGGCGGGTTACGTTCTGGCGCCGCGCATTGGCGGTCGCCGCTTTCAGCGCGAGATGCCGCGCGTGCCGATGCATCGGCTCTAATGGAATAGGCGCAAACTCACCGTTGGTCGTCGTATCGAGCTTGATCGGCAGCCGCGTGCCGGCGGGGTCGTAGCGAGAATGCATGGAAGCGCCTCCTCGGGAAAAATTGCGCCCACTATAATACGAGCCATGAAGCGAAAATTGTTGCTTAAATTGGTCGCATGCGTACTGGGCGCGACGGTGCAGGTAGCCACGTTCACCGCGCAGGCCGACGACGTGCCGGATATGGTCGCGCCCTACGTGACGACACCTGAGTCGGTCGTCGATGAGATGTTGCTGCTTGCCCGAGTCGGTCCCGACGACTTCGTCGTGGATCTGGGCTCCGGCGACGGACGCGTGGTCATTGCGGCGGTCAGCAGATTCAACGCCCGCGGCGGTTTCGGCGTCGATATCGACGAGTCGCTGGTGAGCTACTCCAACGCCAAGGCGCAAGCAGCCGGCGTCGCCGACCGCGCCAAGTTCTATTTGCGTGACATGTTCAAGACCGACATTCGCGAGGCCAGCGTCGTAACCGTCTACTTGCTGCCGCGCGGCATGAATAAGCTTCGGTCCAAGCTGCTCGCGGAGTTAAAACCCGGCACGCGCGTGGTAGCGCACGACTACCAGTTTCAAGCGTGGCCGGTTGACCGCATCATGTCCTTAGACGTTCCGGAGAAAAATGATATGGGTCGCCGGCACACGGCGCTCTACCTGTACATCGTCCCGACTCCTGTAGTTCCCGCCGTCCCCCGCCGCCCGAGCCCGGCTGTGCCAGGCGCGTAAGAGTCGGCAGCAACGTTACCCGGGAATTGTTTCCCGCTCTTGGACGCGCGTTTCGGGTTCGGCAGGTTGCGCCGCTGGGACGGGCTCACTCTGTTTCCTCAGCGACTCGACCCTCTGCTGTTCCTTGCGAAGCTGTTCAACGGTACGCGCTTTGTAAAACCATCCACTGAGTTCATCACACATATTTGACTCCTTTCCGTTCGAGCGATGGCAAGTCTCCCTGTGGCTGTTTGAGTTGTAGGCCCATGCTACGACGGGCGCTCGGCGAGATCAAGTCAATTTGTCCATTGGGCGCTTCACGCGAGACTGTTGAAGCTCGCCTCCAATGCCGCCCCAGTAGGGCTGTGGGCCGAAGCGTTCCAGGAGCGAGACCGCCCAATACCGCCTGCGACAACGCCTCGTCATCCTTGAGCCTCACCGATGTTGTTCGCCGTCGCTTGCTTATCAACGTTCAGTGGATCAGCACGACGGGAATGTGCGCCAGATGCAAAACCCTGGTTGTAACCGAACCTAACACCATGTTCGAGAGCGCCGTCATACCACGCGTACCCATGTAAATCATGTTGCTGCCCGATTGCTTCGCCTGCTCAATGATGCTTTCGGCGATCGATCCGACGAGCGTGTGTACGGTGTACGTTATACCGGCGGCGTCCAAAGTCTTCTTGCTCGACGCAAGCATTTCCTCACAACCCTCGGCATAGTAGCGATCGACCATTTCTTCGCTGATAACCAGATTCATATTCGCGAACCGTGGCACCGGCAGATGAACCGCGAGCAGATCGACTTGGGGCGGCTCCTTGTACCACCTTAGGGTCTCCACTAGCTTGTGGGTCGCGCTAGCGGCGCTCTTGGAACCGTCCACAGGAAGCAGCACTTTGAGCATCTCGTTCTCCTGGGTCACAATAAACCCTATAACGATACCAAGGTAGTGCGCGCGAGCGTCAATAACTATGCAAGGAGAATACAGTGAAGACTATTGCGGACAGTATTGACGCGGCGCTTGACGTCGCACTGGACATGACGTTTCCCGCGAGCGATCCGATTGCCGTGTTCATGCCCAATTCCAGCGGGCACCCCATCGCTCAGGATAGCAAGGAGCGTAGGTCAGCGACCGGTCCGATGACAACCTCATAGCGCACGGAAACGATGTTGTTCCGGACTAACCACTTATCGGAGACGATCGGGAGAGATACTATGTCGGCTTATCGGAAGACGAGATGAAGATGATTTTGAGCGCGACATCGATACCCCGGGCTGCGGCATTCGTGTTGCTGGCAGCCTGCGTTTCGGGCGCCGCAGCGAACGACAAACTCGAGTATAACCGCCGCGCAGCGGCCCGGGACACGATGCTGTTCCAATCCCTGGATCGCAACGCTGATGGCACTGTAACCCGGTTGGAGTCACACGGCGACCTCAATTTCGGTCCGCGCTTCGACGCCATGGATATCAACCGAGACGGCGTTGTGACGACAGCAGAGTTGCAGCGTTACATCGAGCAACATTACGGGGCGCACCCCAGCCCCCGGCAGCAGTAGGGCCGCCCGTTACCGATTCCGTTGCGCACGGTTCGCGAGATAGCTCTGCGTGATGTCTTTCGCCGTGGCGAGCGCGCCCAGCACGCCATGCAGCGTGTCGCTGACGATTCCGAAAGCGAGTTCGACGTAGAGCTTGCCGCCGTTCTTGTGTGTGGCGCGGGTAACGATTGGCGTTCCTCCCGACTTGGTTTTTCCCGCCGTGATCGCCTGATGATATCCCCGCCAATGTGCGGCACGCAGATGCTCCGGGATGATGAGATCGAGGGTGAACGAGAACCCGTCCTTTGACGCGAACTTCGTAGTTGAAATCGACTAGCGCATGCAGGCATTCCAAAGCATTTGAGTACGTGACGATTTCGAGCACCGCACAACGGCGTTGACGTCAGTCGTTTTGCAACGGCGTGCTAATCCTTGTAGCCTTCGACCCCGATAAACAGCGCCAATTCGTCGCCGACGGACGGAATGCCGAACTTCATGCCGAAGTCGGAGCGTTTGACGACACCCGTCGCGTTGCCGCCGCACATGTCCTTTTTGCTCTGGGGGTGCGGCATGCACTTCCAGCGTTCGATATTCAGGGTCACGGGCTTGGTGACCCCAAGCAGCGTCACGTTGCCTTCGATGCTTCCCAGATTGTCGCCCTTGAACACGACCTTGGTGGACTTGAACGTCATGGTCGGAAATTCCGCAACGTTGAAAAAGTCGGGCGTGCGCAAATGCTCATCGCGCGAACGCGGGCGGCTCCCCTTGTCGTTGTCGCCGGTGTTAACCGACGTAGTCTGAACCGTTACGTCGAGCGAACCGGTCTTGGCCGCCTGATCGAGCGTGAATTTACCGGCGGTCTTGTCGAAGCGCCCGCGCAGCCTTGACAGACCGCCGACGCGATCGACCTCGAAATGCACGAAGCTGTGAAACGGGTCTATCGTATAGTTTTCCGGTGCGGCGCTCACTGACAGGGGCAGTGCGGCGGCGACCAATGCCATTGCAAGTTTTTTCGACATGACAATATTTCCTCTCTGTCTGTGTAGCGAGCTACTGCCTCGGCGTGCGACTAGGCGTGCCAGGCTAAATAGCAGGCGAAGCCTGCAATAATGAAAGTATAAAGCGAGAGCAGAATGGCCTGCTGCCAGACCCGCGCCCTGGCCGGAACCGGCAGGCTCGCGCCGACGGGGACCAGCGCGAGCACGAGTACCGAGTACCAGGGCAGTTGCGCAAGGATCATCGCGCCCACCGCGACGAGCCCGGAGATCAGCATCGCCGGCAATGTGAACGTGGCGCCCGCTGTGCCGGGTTTGCCTCTGAGCATTTGCACCAGCAGGAACGCGCCCGAACCGGCGCCCAGCGCGATGCCATACAGGCCGTAGGTCACGGACGCCGCAAGGATGGCGGCGAGGCCCACCCCCAGTCCCGCGCCCAGCCCCGCTGCGCCAGCCCGCACCGCGTGGTCGGCAAGGAACATTTGCCCAAAGCCAACCATGAAGGCGACCGCAACCGCGGCGACGCCCCCGAACAGCCAGATTTGCGCGATCTCTTTTTGCGACAGCACCGGCCAGAATATCCACAGTGCTGCCACACCCGCAGCGAGTGCGAGCATCACTGCGCCGGCACGCGTGGCCTTGAATCCAAAATCGATAAAAATCCCGATGACGGGGGCCGCGAGACCGAGCAGCACAATTTTCCGCGTCGCGGTGAGCGGTGAAAAGGTAAAGCCGGCAACGAAATACACGGAAGTGGCGAAAGCGGCTACAACGGCAAGCCCGCCTAGACGCACCGATTGCAGCAACAGCATCACGACCAGCCCGACAACAAACGGGGCGACACTGCCCTGCACCGCTGGGTGACCAAATAACTCCTCCGCCAGAACTCCTCCCTAGGATCAGGCCCACCCGTGAGGCACGCAGTATAAGGCAAGGTAGAGGTCGTTGCGTCTGCCCATTTGGAGGTCGCGGCCGTACCAAGCCGCACTATGACACCGGACTGCCGTGACCCAAGTCGCTTCCATCACCGCCTGCCGCGTCGCGCGGTGCTTTAGCGCAAGCTCGCCGTCCCCTCGCTACCCGGCGCCCTCTCCGCTGGGGGCAGCGCTCGCCAACCCCAGCATCAACGCGTTCGATCGGCGCACGAACGCGGCCGGGTCGTCGAGCTGCGCCCCTTCGGCGAGCATTGCCTGATCGAACAATACCGCTGCCCATTCACCAAGACGCTCATCACTCTCGCTCGGTAGCCGCTGAATGAGCGCATGGTGCGGGTTGATTTCTAGAATCGGCACGATCGTGGGCGCCTTCTGCCCGATGGTCTTCAAGAATCGCCCCAGATTGCCTGAGAGTTCGCCCTCGCCCACGACCAGGCATGCGGGAGATTCGGTCAGGCGATGGGTCACGCGCACGTCCTTGACTCTTTCACCCAGCGCCTTGGCGATACGTTCGACCAGCGGCTTCCACTCATCCGCTTCCTTTTCCTGCTGCGCCTTTTCCGCGTCATCGGCGAGCGCGCCCAAATCCAGCGCGCCTTTGGCGACCGAAGATATCGGCTTGCCTTCGAACTCGGTCGTGCTGCCGACCAGCCACTCGTCGATGCGGTCGGATAGCAACAACACTTCGATCCCCTTCTTGCGGAAAATTTCGAGATGCGGACTGTTCGCCGCCGCGGCATGCGTCTCGGCAGTGACGTAATAGATTGCCGCCTGGCCTTCCTTCATGCGGCCGACGTAATCGGCAAACGAGACACTTTGCTCGTCGGCGCCATTCGCCGTCGAAGCGAAGCGCGCGAGCTTCGCCAACCGGTCGCGGTTGGCCGGGTCTTCGGCGAAGCCTTCCTTGAGCACCTTGCCGAATTCGGTCCAAAATGTCGCGTACTTTTTCTGCTCGTTTGCCGCAAGATCGTCGAGCAGGCCTAGCACGCGCTTGACGCAACCGCTGCGAATCGCGTCGACGTCGCGTGATTCCTGCAGGATTTCCCGCGATACGTTCAGCGGCAGGTCGTTGGAATCGACGACGCCGCGCACGAAGCGCAAGTACGCGGGCAACAACTGTTCCGCGTCGTCCATGATGAATACGCGGCGGACATAGAGCTTCAGCCCCCGGCGATGGTCGCGGTCCCACAAATCGAACGGGGCGTGCGCGGGAATATAGAGGAGTTGCGTGTACTCGATCCTGCCTTCGACTTTGGCGTGAACATGCGCGAGTGGCGGTTCGCCGTCGTGCGCGACGTGCTTGTAGAACTCGTCGTACTGCTCAGGCGTGATGTCCTGCTTCGGGCGCGCCCAAAGTGCTCCCGCCTGGTTGACGGTTTCGTCCTCGTTCGTCGCTCGGTAAGCCTTCGCGTTTTCGTCCCATACCTCTTTGCGCATGACGATGGGCAGCGCGATATGGTCCGAATACTTGCGGATGATCGATGCAAGGCGCCCCCGCGACAGGAGCTCGTCTTGTCCTTCGCGCAAATGCAGCACGACTTCGGTGCCGCGCTGCGGGCGATTGAGCGTTTCGATCATGTAGTCGCCCTCGCCCGCCGACTCCCAGCCGACACCTTCTTCCGGCGGTAATCCCGCGCGGCGCGTACGCAGGGTCACGCGGTCGGCGACGATGAACGATGAGTAAAATCCGACGCCGAACTGGCCAATCAGCTGGGCATCCTTCGTCTGGTCGCCCGAGAGCGACTCAAAAAACTCGCGTGTACCCGATTTGGCGATCGTGCCGATATGGGTGATCACTTCCTCGCGCGACATGCCCACGCCGTTATCGCTGACGGTGATCGTGCGCGCGTCCTTGTCGAGTGCCACCCGAATGCGCAGGTCGGAATCGTTCTCGTAATACTCGGGGTGGTCGAGCGCCTCGAAGCGCAACTTGTCCGCGGCATCCGACGAGTTGGAAATGAGCTCGCGCAGAAAGATTTCCGGGTTGCTGTACAGCGAATGGATCATCAACCGCAGAAGCTGCTTGACCT
>JBPCLS010000227.1:0-7500 GCA_051003055.1 Casimicrobiaceae bacterium | reverse complement strand
CGGAAATCGTCGTGGCGATCCTCCGCGTGGAAACTTTTTACGGCCGCAACATGGGTTCGCATCGCATACTCGATGCGTTGGCGACACTCGCGTTCGATTATCCGCGCCGCGCGCCGTTCTCTCGGGGCGAGTTGAAGCACTACGTCGTGCTCGCCGAGGAACAGGGCTTTTCGCCGCTCAACGCCAAGGGTTCGTTTGCGGGAGCGATGGGAATACCGCAGTTCATGCCCGGCAGCTATCGTCGCTACGCCGTCGATTTCAGCGGTGATGGCCGTGTGGATCTCTGGCATAACACCGCAGATGTGATCGGCAGCGTCGCAAATTATCTGGCGCGCCACGATTGGCTGCCGGGACAGCCGGTGTTGCTACCCGCGGTGCTCAAAGCCGAGTCACGCGATCTCGCGCTGCACCGGCTCGACGGCGGGATCAGCCAGCGGCGTTCGCTCGCCGCGTGGGAAGCCGATGGCGTCAGTGCAACCGGGCTTCCTGCCGATCTCGCGCCGGATCTGCTCGGGTTGCTGCTGCTCGAGGAAGCGCCGGACAACGGCGAATCGCGTTCGAGCTTCTGGATTGCCTGTCCCAATTTCTATGTCATCACGCGTTACAACAAAAGCCGCTTGTATGCCGCTGCCGTGCATTCGCTGGCGCAGGCGGTGAAACAGGCCGCTTATCCGCGTTAGCGCATCAAGAGGCGAGCAGCGATCGAGCATGCGCGGCAAGAGCGCGCGTCGAGGGGTCGAGGTCCTGGGGGAAGACCGCGGATGAAGAGCCAAGTGCTGCGATAAGCGGCGGCGTCAGCGTCTTGCCCAGCTCGACACCCCATTGATCGAACGAATTGATTCCGAACAAAACGCCTTCGGCGAACGTGCGGTGCTCGTAGAGCGCCAAGAGCGATCCCAGCTCGTACGCATTCAGCGTCGGCAGGAGGAGCGTCGTCGAGGCGCGATCGCCGGGACAGGCCCGGGCGGCTACCGCGGCGTGCAGCGGTGCACCGGTGAGTCCCTGGTCCGCAAGCCGGTGCGACAACGCAGGTTCGCTTAAGCCTTGCAGCAGCGCCTGCGCCTGCGCCAGCGCATTCGCGACAAGCAAAATCTGCTGTTCATGCGGCGGGTGCGTCCCGCGTACCGGCACGATGAACTCCACCGGTACTTCCGACGTACCCTGATGCAACCATTGGAAAAACGCGTGCTGGCCTTCGGTGCCCGTTGCGCCCCACACGCCGGGAGCTGTGGGACCGGCGACGGCGGACCCGTCGCGCGTCACTCTTTTGCCGTTGCTTTCCAGCGAAAGCTGCTGCAGGTACGCCGGCAGACCGCTAAGCGCCTGCGCGTACGGCACGATGACCCGCTGGCCATGTCCGAGCACACGGGTATTCCAGAAGGTTATGAGCGCGAGCAGTACCGGTAGGTTTTGTGGGAACGGTGTGGTCCGGAAGTGTCCATCCATCCGCGCGGCACCCGCCAATAATTGTTCGAACCGATCAAAGCCGTGCGCGACGGCGATCGGCAGACCCACCGCCGACCAGAGCGAATACCGGCCGCCGACCCAATCCCATAGCGGCATGATGTCGTCGGGCGCGATGCCGAATGCGATCGCCGCTTCGACGTTCGCGGTGACGCCAATGAAGTGCGAGCCAACGTTTTGGTCGCCGCCCAGCGCGGTGGCAAGCCAGCCGCGCGCGGTGCGCGCGTTGGCGATTGTTTCCTGCGTCGTGAACGTTTTGGAGGTCACGATGAACAGTGTCTCCGGGGGGAGGCGCGTACCCAGCGCTCGCGCCAGATGCGCCGGATCGACGTTGGACACGAATGCAACATCGAAGCCGGGCGCGAAGCCTGCCAGCGCATCGCAGACCATCCGCGGACCGAGATCGGACCCGCCGATACCGATATTGACAACGTGCCGGATTGGCACGCCCGCCGCACCCTTGCGCTCGCCATTGCGCAACGAACTGGAGAGCGTGCGCATCCGTGCCTGCACGGCCCGAATCATCGGCATCACATCCTCGCCGGCAACAAAGACCGGCGTTGCCTCCGCTTGGCGCAACGCGGTATGCAAGGCGGGCCGCGCTTCCGACAGATTCACTTTTTCGCCGGCGAAGAGCGCCGCGATCCAGGAGGCGAGATTGACCGACGCGGCGTGATCGAGCAGGGCGTCGAGCCCTTGACCCGTTATGCGCTCCTTGGAGAAATCGACCAGCCATCCCTCCCAGGCGCTCGACAGCCGTTCGGCGCGGCGCGGATCGAGGTCGAAGAGTTGTGCAAGCGTACGGCCGCGGATCGCTGCGGCGGCTTCGGAGATCGCCTCCGGCAAGGTGAAATCCTGATACTTTGTCATCGTCGGTATAGAGTCGGCTTTTGGCAATTAAGGGCAGCGAGGGTTTCGTCGCATGCTAACAAATCGCCACGTCGCGACCTGCCGCCAGTCCCGGAGATTCTCCAAATCGGTAAATGCGAATAATTCGCATTCGTATTGACACTTGGGAGCACCGACGTTACCCTTGGCTTCTGTCGTCTTCCGATCAAAAGTGGGAAATGCGTTTCACACTGTTTCGCTGCGCGCTGTCCATTTTAGCGATTGTGGCAGCGCCCGCGCTCGCAGCGGAGGAGCCGATCTTGAACCTCTATTCGGCACGGCATTACCAGACCGACGAGGCTCTCTACGCCGATTTTACGAAGGCGACCGGGATCAGGATCAATCGGATCGAAGCGGGCGATGACCAGTTGCTCGAGCGCCTGAAAAGCGAAGGTGCGGGCAGTCCGGCCGACGTGTTGTTGATCGTCGACGCCGCGCGCCTCGCCCAAGCGCGGGACGCAGGGCTCTTCTCACCGTTACACTCGACCTTGCTCGAAAACCGCATTCCGGCGACGCTGCGCGATCCGGAAGGTCACTGGTTCGGATTTTCCTACCGCGCGCGCGTCATCGTCTATAACAGGATGACCGTCAATCCCGCGGACGTCGCCTCGTACGATGCGCTGGGTGATCCGAGGAACAAGGGAAAAGTGTGTACGCGGTCGGGGTCGCACCCGTACAACCTCTCGCTGGTGGCCGCGAAGCTGGCGCATGACGGTGCGGCGAAGACGCAGAGTTGGGCGAACAACGTCGTCGCCAATTTCGCGCGCACTCCGCGCGGCGGCGACACCGATCAGATCAAAGCCGTCGCCGCCGGTGAATGCGCCGTAGCGCTGACCAATTCCTACTACTACGTGCGCCTGCTGCGCTCGGCCAAGCCGGAAGACCGCGAAGTCGTCGCGAAAGCGGGGCTCGTGTGGCCCGACCAGGCCGGGCACGGGACGCATCTGAACATCGCAGGCGGCGGCGTACTGAAGAACGCACCGCATCGCGGCAACGCGGTGCGCTTCCTCGAATATCTGGCGAGCGACGATGCGCAGGCGTACTTCGCCAACGGCAACAACGAGTGGCCGGTCGTGCGCTCGGCCGCGCGCAGGAATGCCGAACTCGAATCACTGGGAACCTTCGAGGCCGATCCGTTGCCGGTCGCCACGCTTGGCCGGAATACGGCAGAAGCCCAGAGGATCGTCGATCGGGCCGGCTGGAAGTGATGCGATAGATAGCCGTTCAGGATCATTCCAAGCGTCCGGCGCCGAATGGGACGCGGATCGCCAGCGGAAATCTGGGCGCAAGCTGTCGGCGCTGCGCCATCCGGGCAAGCAACGCGATCGGGATCAACCCGACGATCACAATCGCCAGCGACGGCAACGCCGCTTCGGCCAGCCGCTCGTCCTTCGCAAGCAGGTAGGTTTGCGTCGCCAGCGTATCGAAGTTGAAAGGCCGGAGCACGAGCGTTGCCGGGAGCTCTTTCATCACGTCGACGAAGACGAGCAACAGCGCGGCGTAGGCGCTGCGCGTGAGCAACGGCGCATGGACGCGGACGAGCGTTCCCCACGTGCCCGCGCCCAAGCTGCGCGCGGCCGCATCCATTGCCGGCGTAATGCGTGCGAAACCAGGCTCGATCGCGTTCCACGCCACGGCGAAATAGCGCACCAGGTACGCATACAACAGAGCGGCCACCGATCCCGTGAGCAGCAATTCCCGGCCCGACCCGCCAATCGCGCGCAACACCTCGGAGAACCATCCTTCAACTACGTTGAGCGGAAGCAATACGCCGATCGCCAGCACGGTCCCCGGCATCGCATAGCCTAAGGTCAGCACACGGCTGCCGGTGCGGGTCACCGCGCCGGGCGCGAGACGAACGGCGTAGACGACTAGCGTCGCGAGCAGCACGGCAAGAACGGCGGACATCGCGGAGACGCTCAAGCTATTCCACGCCCATTCAAAGAATCGCGAGGTCGGCGCAAGGCCGGGCTCGCTTTGGACAAGGCGCAGCAACAAGACGACGGGAATGACAAAACCCAGCGCCAATGGAACCGCGCAAAAAAACGTCGCGAACCACGCGCGCATTCCGGTCAGCAACGTGCGCTCCGCGGGTGTCGCGTGTCTGCCGCGAGCGCTCTGCACGTACGCTGCGCCGCGTGACGCGCGTTCCAGCGCGAGCGCAGCGACTACGAATCCGAGCAACGCAATCGCCAGCTGTGCCGCGGCAGTGCGATCACCCAACGAAAACCACGCGCGATAAACACCGGTTGTAAACGTGTCGACGGCAAAGTAGGCGACCGTGCCGAAGTCGGCAAGCGTCTCCATCAGTGCCAGCGCGATACCGCCGGCAATCGCCGGCCGCGCCAACGGCAACTCGACGCGCCAGAAGGTCGCGCGCCGATCGAGTCCCAATGTGCGCGCAGCTTCGGCAAACGCGGGCGCTCGTTCGGCAAACGCCGTGCGGGCGAGCAAATACACGTAGGGATAGAGCGTGCACGTGCACATCGCGGCAGCGCCCGGCAGCGAGCGCACGTCAAAAAACCAATAGTCGCCATACGTCCAGCCAAACGCGTCGCGCAGCGCCGTTTGCACTGGACCCGTGACTTCCAGGAAATCGGTGTACGCGTACGCCATCACATACGCCGGCATCGCGAGCGGCAGCAGCAGAGTCCATTGCAGAAACGAACTGCCGGGAAAGCGATGGCGGGCAAACAGCCACGCCGCTGCGGTACCGCCGACACCAACGCCCACGCCCACCAGCAGCAGGAGCCCGAGTGTATTGAATATGTACTCCGGCAAAACGGTGTCGGCAAGATGCGCCCACGTGGCCTCGGCCCCGTTTCCGGCCGCGCGCGCAAGAATCGCCGCGACCGGCAACGCGGCGACCATCGCCAGCAGGATGACGCTTGCAACCAGTGCGGGTCGATTACCGCGCATGGTTCGCGTTACGGTGCGGGTAACCAACGACTGGATCGAAATGGTTCGCATTTCGCACGAGTCATTATAAGGGCGAGTGAGAGAGCCGGCCGCAGGCAAAGGCGCGTAGCGCCCGTCGGCTCTCGACCGAGCAGAGCCCGACAACGCGACGCAACACATCCCGCCGACCTAACGTGGAGGGCGAACGACCCTCGCGTATAATTCGCCCTTCGTCGCGCCGTCTTTTTTGCGCGATCGACAACTGCCGCCGATGCGCCTTTTGCTTTCCAACGACGACGGATATTTCGCGCCAGGTCTCGAGCATCTTGCCGCCGCGCTGGCGAAAGTCTCCGACGTGACCGTCGTGGCACCGGAGCGCGATCGCAGTGGCGCGTCCAATTCGCTGACCCTCGATCGTCCTTTGCTGGTACGGCGTGCGCCAAACGGCTTTCTCTTCGTCAACGGTACCCCGACCGACTGCGTGCATCTCGCGGTCACCGGCCTCCTCGAGCAACTGCCGGACATGGTGATTTCCGGTATCAACCTGGGGGCCAACATGGGAGATGACACGATTTATTCGGGGACCGTCGCCGCGGCGACCGAAGGATTTCTGCTGGGCATTCCGTCGTTGGCCATTTCGCTGACGTCGAAGACGGCCGCTCATTTCGAGACCGCCGCACAAGTAGCCGTCGAGCTGGTGCAGCGCCACGCGCGTGCCGCGGCCGGTGCGTGGCTGCTCAACGTCAACGTTCCGGATATTCCTCGCTCCGCGCTGCAGGGCTTCAAGATCACGCGGCTTGGCCGTCGACATAAGTCGGAGGGGGTCATTCGTGCGCAAAATCCACGCGGTGAGACCGTGTATTGGGTCGGAGCCGCCGGCGCAGCCGCGGACGCAGGCGAAGGCACCGATTTTCACGCGGTCGAGACCGCGCACGTGTCCGTGACACCGCTGCAAATAGATTTGACCAATCGCGAACGCATGACGGAAGTGGCGACGTGGATCACGCGTTGATCGAAACAACCGCGGGTTCGCGTAGCCGCAAACTGCAGATGCAAAGCGGAGCTTGGGTGCAGCGATGAGCAACCGAGCCGGCATCGGCATGACCTCCGGGCGCACTCGCGCACGCATGATCGAGCGTCTGCGCGAGCAGGGTATTCGCGACGAGATCGTATTGGAGGCGATGCATGCCGTGCCGCGCCACTTGTTTGTCGACGAGGCGCTTGCAAGCCGTGCCTATGATGATTCGCCGCTTCCCATCGGCCACGGTCAGACGATTTCGCAGCCGTGGGTGGTCGCCCGCATGACGGAACTCGCGCGCGCCGGGAAAGGTCTCAATTCCGTTCTCGAGATTGGTACCGGTTGCGGCTATCAGACAGCGGTGCTCGCCCGGATTGCCAAAAAAGTGTGGAGCGTCGAGCGCATCGGGGCATTGGTCGCGAAGGCGCGGCGTTGCCTGCAATCGCTCAAGATCACCAATGTGGCGCTAAAACATGGCGACGGCAGTCGCGATCTGGATGAGGCGCTGCAAGTCGACGCCATCGTGATCACCGCCGGGACGACGCATGTGCCGGACGCGCTGTTTGCTTATCTGAGCACGGGCGGCCGGATGGTGTTGCCACTCGCGCGGTCCGACGACGAACGCGGCACGCAGCGGCTCACGGTCGTTACGCTGACACCTTCGGGAGCGAAACAGCAAATGCTCGATGCGGTAAGATTTGTTCCTTTGCTTCCCGGCCTCGCGTAGCGCATTGCCCTCATTACCCTTGTAGCGCGGCGCCGCCCTTCCATGCCTGAAACTCTTGCCTTTCCATCATTCCGGCTCGCGCGATCCGTTGCGCGGAGCGGTGTGCTGGCGGCAGTTACGTTGGTGCTCGTCGCGTGCGCGTCGCGCGCGCCTGCGCCAGTCGAGGATCGCGCGTCGTTTCCGGTGCAGCCATCCGGTTCGCCGGTGCTGCCGGTTCCGCCAGCGACGATCGGCGCCCCGGTTCTCACCACCGCGGATGCGGAGCCGCGAATCATCACTTACACGGTCAAGCGAGGCGACACGCTGCACCAGATTGCCCTCGAACACGGTCTCGACTACCGCGAGTTGGCGGCGTGGAACAACCTGGAAAATCCCAACGTTATCCGCGTTGGTCAAATCCTGCGAATAACCCCGCCGGGCGATGCGCCCGCCGCGGCGAGCGGATCGGAGGCTGTGACTGCGCCGCTCAAAACCGTACCATCGATCACCGAAATCAAACCCGGAG
>JBPCLS010000226.1:0-4004 GCA_051003055.1 Casimicrobiaceae bacterium | reverse complement strand
GATCATGACGTCCCGCCGCCTTCCTTGCATACTTGTTAAGCGCCCCGAACCAATCCGGCGCCCCGACCGCCGGGGGCGCATCCGTGGTCGCTAGCTGCGGTTGCGCCAGCACCTGACGCACGCCTTCGGCAACAAAATCCTTCACGGAGCGGCCACGCAGCGCCGCCTCCGATTTGAGGCGGCGATAAAGCGCATCTTCGAATTCGATGGTGGCTTTCATGTAAGACATTGAACCAAAACCCAGTTTCCTATCAATCACGCCAAGCTGCCATCAACGCCGCTCGATGTACCAGAGCATCGCAACGGCGACACCGGTAAAGACAACCAGCGGAAACACCGCGGAAAACAGCGCTGGCCAGTTGTTCAGGACGCCCAGATGCGAAAAAAGCCGGCCCAGCAGAAAAAACGTCAACCCCAGCATGGTTCCGGCAAAGAGACGAATGCCAACACCTCCCTGGCGGAGCTGGAACTGCGCGAACGGCATCGCAAGGACCATCATCACGAGCACCGCAGCAGGATAGAAGACTTTTGTCCAGAACGCGATCTCGAACCGGGACGTCTTCTGCGCGTTGCTGCCGAGAATGCGGATGTTGTCGTACAGCGCGCTCAACGCTAGCCGCTCCGGTGCGACCTGATACACGGTCAGAATCGAAGGACGCAGCACCGTCTGCCACAGCCACGTCGGCGTGTTCGAGACGCGAGCGGCGTCTCCACCGAGTTCGGTGACGCTGACCTTTTCCAGATTCCAGCGGCCCTCGCCGGCAAAAGTCCCGGTTTCCGCGCTGCGCACCGTCGTCAACTTCAAATCGCGGTCGAATTCGTAGATGCGCACTCCGACCAAGGTCATATCGGCGAGCACCGAGCGGATGTTGACGAAGGTCAAGTCCTGCTTGAACCAGAACCCGGAATCGAACTGCTGCGCGACGACGCCGGTCGCCTCACCTTTCGCGGCAGCGCGCAATGTTTGCGCGAGTCGTTCCGCCGGCGGCGACACGTATTCACCGGCAAGAAAAGTCGCAACGGCGAGCGGGATACCGACGCGCACGATCGCCCACCCCAGCTGCAACAGCGATGCGCCGGATGCGCGCATCACCGTGTACTCGGAATTGGCGACCAGTTGCGCGATGGCGAAGAGCGTACCCAGCAACGCCGCTACTGGGAACAGTTCGTAGAGCCGTGCGGGGAGATGCAGCGCGACGAACAAGAGCGCGTTCGCCAGCGTGTAACTGCCTTTGCCGACGTCGCGCAGTTCGTTGATCAAGTCGAAAAACGCGAACAGCATCAACAACGCGGTGAAGATCAGCAGCGTCGAAAACAGCACCTCCCGGCCGACGTAGCGGGTTAGGGTGCGCATGCCCGTCAGGTTTTCGCAGGAACGGGCCGTGGCCCACGGCCGAACAATCCGGTAATCGACAACTGGTGCTGGAACAGGAGCAATACGATCAGCAGCGCAATTGCGTGCGGCACGATCAGGCCGGCCCACAATTCGAGTTGCTCCTGCGCGATCATGCTTTGCACGATATTCAGGCAATTGCTGGAGACGAGATACATGAAAGCGGCGGCGAGCAGATTGAACGAACGCCCCATCCGCGGATTCACGTACGCCAGCGGTATCGCCAGTATCGTGAGCACAAGCGCGGCAACGGGAACGGACAACCGCCAGAACAGCTCCGCGCGTTCGCGTGGACCATCGGCCAGGAACAGCGCATACGTCGGAATGGCTCGCGTCGACGCGGGCAGCGCGCGCAGTTCCGCCGGCTCGATCCGCCGGCCAAGTTTCTCGAACTCCACGATCCGGTAATCCGCCGAGCCGGGCGTGCCTTCGTAGCGGCGGCCGTCCTCAAGCACCACAAACCGATCGCCATTCTCGTTTTCCTCTAGCCGGGCGAGACGCGCGACCGTCGTCGTGTCTTTCTTATCGTCGGCGGAATGGATAAAGACGTTGCGGATGCGTCCATCCAATGGATTGACGGTATCCACGTACACGACGAGGCCGGCCCGCCGGAATTCCTTGAACAGCCCGGGCGCGAGAATGGCGAATTCGTCGCGCGATTCCATTTGCCGTTCGAACTCGAGTTTTCGCTGCTCGGCCCACGGCGAAAGAAAGAGCGACAGCAACAGAATTGCGATCAGAAACGGCAACGCGAACCACAGGATCGGCTTCAAGCAGGAGACGAGTGATTGCCCCGAGGTAAACCAGACCACCATCTCGCTGTCGCGATACCAGCGCGACAGCGTAAGCAACACCGTGAGGAAAAGGGCGACCGATAACAAGAGGTTCAGATAGAACATCGCGTTGAAGCCGATCAACGCAAGCACGCCCTCGGGCGCGATAGAGCCGCCGGCCGCGCGCCCCAGGATTCGGATCACCGTGTTGGTGAACAGGATGCCCAACAGGATGAGGAAAAGTCCGATCGCCGTAGCGGTAAGCTCGCGCACCAGGCTGCGGCGAAAAATCATGACGGCGGGAAAAGTTTTGACTTTTTGGACATATATTGCCGATAATGCGCAAGAGTTCGCGTAACGGCAACAAAACACCGAGCTGGGAGACGAGGGATCACAATGGAATTTACCATAAAAAGCGGCAGTCCCGAGAAGCAGCGCAGCGCCTGCGTCGTCGTCGGCGTTTTCGACAATCGAAAGCTCTCGCTCTCGGCAGAACTGGTCGACCGCGCGTCGAATGGGTATGTGAGCGAAATCATCCGGCGCGGCGACATGGAGGGAAAACTTGGCGCGACGCTGCTACTGCACAACGTGCGCGGCACGCTGGCCGACCGGGTGTTGCTGGTCGGCTTGGGCAAGGAACGTGATTTTCGGGATCGCGAATTCCGGTCGGGGATCCGTGCAGCCGTAAAATTGTTGAATGACACGGGTTCCTACGAAGCGGTCCTGTATCTGACCGAAGAGAAGGTCAAGCGCCGTGAAGTGGCGTGGCGCGTCGAACACGCCGTCGTGGTGGCGATGGAGTCCGTGTATCGCTTCGAGCAGATGAAAAGCCAGCCGACCGAAGTACGGCGGCCGCTGCGCAAACTCACGCTCTCCGTGCCGCAGCGCTCTGACCTGACGGCGGGGGAGCAAGCCGCGGCGCGCGGACTCGCCATCGCCCACGGCACCGAGCTCGCCCGCGATTTGGGGAATCTGCCGCCGAATATATGCACGCCCACGTACCTTGCTGAGCGCGCGCAGCAATTGGGTGTGGAATATTCGGATATCGCCGTGCGCGTGCTCGAGCGCAAGGAGTGCGAGGAGCTGGGCATGGGCTCGTTTCTGTCGGTGACCAATGGAAGCGAGCAACCACCACGATTCATCATCCTCGAATACATGCAGGCGGCCAAAAAACAGGCGAAGCCCATTGTCCTGGTCGGCAAAGGAATCACCTTCGATACCGGAGGCATTTCGCTGAAGCCCGGCGCCGACATGGATCAGATGAAGTTCGACATGTGCGGCGCGGCATCGGTGTTGGGGACATTTCGGGCGATCGCTGAGATCAAGGTGCAATTGAACCTGGTCGGACTTATTGCCGCGTGCGAAAACATGCCGTCAGGCCGCGCGACCAAGCCAGGAGACGTCGTGACGAGCATGTCCGGGCAAACGATTGAAGTGCTCAATACCGACGCCGAAGGCCGGTTGATTCTGGCCGACGCGCTCACTTACGCCGAGCGCTATGAACCGGAAGCCGTCGTCGATATTGCCACGCTCACCGGCGCGATGGTGATTGCACTGGGCCATGTGGCAAGCGGCGTGTTCAGCAATAGCGAGACGCTCGCGCGGGCGCTCATCGCCGCCGGCGACGACGCGCATGATCGCGGTTGGCAATTGCCGCTGTGGGAGGACTATCAAGAGGGCCTTAATTCCAACTTTGCCGATTTTGCGAACATTGCGGGGCGCGCCGGTGGCAGCATCACGGCGGCGTGTTTTCTGTCGCGCTTCACCAAGAAATACGACTGGGCGCATATCGACATCGCCGGGACCGCCTGGAAGGACGGCAAGGAAAAAGGCGCCAC
>JBPCLS010000225.1:0-6604 GCA_051003055.1 Casimicrobiaceae bacterium | reverse complement strand
TGCCGCGCGGTTTCCTCGGTGATCTGCATGATGCCCCGCACGCCGGTCTCGCTGGTGGCGACCGGATTCCATTGCGATTCCTGGTAGGCAACGGCGGCGAGAAGACGCCATTCGATTCCGGTTGCCGCCTGCGCGTCCTGCAGCAGGGTTCGATACTGCGGGAGCAGCGTCTTCAGCCGTTCCTGGAACACGCCGGCGTCGATCCGAGCGACCTGGCGCGCATAGTCGAAATAACGATCCGCCAGACGCGCGAGCAGGCCGTCGCGCCGCGCACGCGCGAAGAATGCGTCGAGCTCGTCGCGAAGAGCGGTCCGCGACGGAGCAACTGCCCATGCGAGGTCGCGCTTTCCCCCAGCGACAAAGGCAACGTCGAAATCGAGATGGATGTTGCGCGCAGCCGCGGCATCGATGGACGGTACGACGGCATAGTTGACAGCACCATCGGCGACCAACGCGATCAGCGCATCCACCGACGGTACGGTCAGCGGTGTCCATGTCACTTCCGGATGGTCGGCGCGGATCGCCGCGAACTGCGCGTCGATACCGGTGCTCTCCGCGTAGGCTAATGTGGCGCCTTGCAAATCCTGCCATTGCTTCGGCTTGAATCCGTCGACATTGTAGATAACGACCGGCTCCACGGCGAAATGTCCTTGCGTCCACAGCACGCGCGCATCGTCCGCAGCGATGTTCCCGGAACCGGACGGCGCGGGCTCGTAGAGCCCCCCGACGCCTAGGTGCGCCTCGCCCGCGGCTACTTTCGCGACCAACTCCGTCGCGCTGTTCACCTCGACCGTGTGCAGTTTGAGGTTACGCTCGGCCGCGAAGCGCGCGAGCAAATCGTGATCGAAGCCGGCGGGATCGCCATGCGGGCCGGTAAACCACGACGTCGGTCCGGCGTGTACGGCAACGATCAATTGGTGCGCGCCATGTCCCAGATGGCCCGGCGTGCTTGGCTCGGGGTCCTTGCTGCATCCGAACGGCATGATGGCCACGGCAACGATGCAGGCGAGCCGCCATAGGATCGCCGTAGGTCGATCGAAAGCCGTCGGTCGACCGAGAGACCGCTGTTGCGTCAACAATCGCTCATCGTGAGTTGCCCGCGGAGGACGAGCACCGATTATAGCGACCGCTGTCACGGGGACGATCGCGCCAACGCGATTGCGAGCGATCGCGTCTATAATGCGAGCAAGCGCAACACGTACTACAAAGCGCACCCGAACAACGGCGGGTCGCCCCGCATTGCAAGGTCGTGAATCTGGTCAGGTCCGGAAGGAAGCAGCCACAGCGAATTCTGGCAAGTGCCGGGGGAACGGCTCGCCACCTTTTTTCCGTTTAGCGTGCGCGTTGGGTGCAGTTTGCCGGCCCGCGCCACGCTGAACGTTCAACTGCACGCGCAAACCCGATGAGTTACCAGGTTCTTGCCCGCAAATGGCGGCCGAAGACGTTCGCGGAACTGTCCGGACAGGAACACGTTGTCACCGCTTTATCGAACGCTCTCACTCGCGGCCGCCTGCACCACGCGTATCTGCTGACGGGCACGCGCGGTGTCGGTAAAACGACGATCGCCCGCATTCTCGCGAAAAGCCTGAACTGCGCAACCGGGGTCACCGCCACGCCGTGCGGTGTTTGTTCTGCGTGCATCGATATCGACGCCGGCCGCTTTATCGATCTCCTCGAACTCGATGCGGCGTCGAATACCGGCATCGACAACATGCGCGAGATCCTCGACAACGCGCGCTACGCGCCGACGGTCGGCCGCTACAAAGTGTATCTGATCGATGAAGTCCACATGCTGTCGAAACAGGCGTTCAATTCGATGCTGAAAACGCTCGAGGAGCCGCCCGACCATGTGAAGTTCGTGCTGGCGACGACCGACCCGCAAAAAATCCCGGTGACCGTGCTGTCGCGCTGTCTGCAGTTCAACTTGAAGCCGCTCTCTGCCCAAGTCATTGGCGAGCGGATTGGCTACATCCTGCAGCAGGAGGCTATTCCCTACGAAGCCGGCGGCATCACGGTGATCGCACGGGCAGCGTACGGTTCGCTGCGCGATGGCTTATCGCTGCTGGATCAGGCAATCGCCTACGGCGCCGGCGAAGTGAACGAGCGAGTCGTGCGCACGATGCTCGGCGCCGTCGAGCGCGACTACATCTATCGGCTCGTCGATGCGCTCGCCGCGAACGACGGGTTGGTGTTGCTGACCGAGTGCGACTCTTTGCTGGCGCGCGGGGTCGCCCCCGGCTCCGCGCTTGAAGAGCTCGCTGCGCTCTTTCATCGGGTCGCCGTTGCGCAGGTCGTTCCGGACGCGGCCACCGGCTACGACGACGCCGATCGCGTCGGCGGCTACGCGACGCAGTTGACGCCGGAAACGGTGCAACTCGCCTATCAGGTCTGCGCGCAGGGGCGCGCGGATTTGGCCCTCGCTCCGGATGAAGCAACGGGCTTTGCGATGACCTTGCTGCGCCTGCTCGCGTTCGAGCCTGGAGGAGGCGCGCGGCAGCCGTCTGCCCCAGCAACGAGTGACCGCGTAGCGCCGGCAGTCGCACCATCACTGTTAAAAGGGCCGGCAACGGAGATCGCTCCCGCGTCGACCCGTGCAGCTTCCGAATCGGTGCGCGCACCCACAGCGGCGGGGAGCGCCGCGCCAGCGAAACACCTGGCGGTGCTCCCGACGGACGCGGCGGCGTGGCCGGCATTCATCGCAACGTTGGAACTTTCCGGCATGGCGGCGCAACTCGCCGCGCAGACCGAACTCAAAGCGATCGACGGACAGGCGTTGACACTCGCGCTGCCGGTTGCGCATAAGCATCTGGCCGATCGCGGATACGCCGACAAATTGAAGCGTGCGCTGGAGCAGGCGACCGGCCGCAAATGGCTGCTGGCATTTGAGGTCGGAGCTGATACCGAGGCTTCGCTCGCGGCCACCGAACGGCGCTCGCGCGCGGACGCGAAAGTGCTAGGGGAAGCCGCCTTTCGCAACGAGCCCTTCGTGCGCGATCTGTTGGCGACGTTCGATGGCAAGGTCAATCCGGAAACGATTGCGCGAGTCGCGCAAGATGACGGCAAGTAGGATTCGGCAAGTAGGAGCCCATGGCGATGATGAAAAACCAGCTCAGCGGCCTCATGAAACAGGCGCAGCAGATGCAGGACAATTTGAAGCGAGCGCAGGATGAGCTCGCGCAACTCGAGGTCGAAGGTCAATCGGGTGCTGGTCTCGTCAAGGTCGCGATGACCTGCCGCCATGACGTCAAGCGCGTCACGATC
This sequence comes from Casimicrobiaceae bacterium, assembly GCA_051003055.1. Taxonomy (GTDB): domain Bacteria; phylum Pseudomonadota; class Gammaproteobacteria; order Burkholderiales; family Casimicrobiaceae; genus VBCG01. Next base: position 3,343 of record JBPCLS010000225.1, on the reverse strand, counting down.
GACCCCTCGTTGCTCGCCGACGACAAGGACATGCTGGAGGACCTGGTTGCGGCGGCGATCAACGATGCGGTTCGCCGGGTCGAGAGCACGACTCAGGAAAAGATGGCCGGATTTACGACGGGGTTGCCGCTGCCTCCGGGTTTCAAGCTGCCTTTTTGACGGAAGAAAAGCGGGCGCCGTGGAAAGCTTCGCTGCCGCTCGCGCCGTTCCCGCTCACGAACAGCTATCGAGCCTGGACCAGCTCGCCAAGGCGCTGCGCTGCTTGCCGGGCGTTGGTCCAAAAGCTGCGCAGCGGATGGCGCTGCATCTCTTGCAACACGACCGCGACGGCGCACAGGCGCTGGCGGCGGCGCTCACGCACGCGGCGCGAGCGATTCGTCATTGCGATCGGTGCAATACCTTCACCGAGGATCCTGTCTGCGCGCTATGCCGGTCGGGAAAACGGGACGCCGCACAATTATGCGTCGTCGAAACGCCCGCCGATCTGCTGATGGTCGAGCACACGCAAGCGTATTCCGGACTTTATTTTGTGCTGATGGGCCGCTTGTCGCCGTTGGATGGAATCGGACCGAAGGAAATCCGTCTCGACCGATTACTGCACCGCGCAAGCGACGGGATCGTGCGTGAAGTGATCCTGGCCACGAATTTCACCAATGAGGGTGAGGCGACCGCGCATTATCTGGGAGAACTTTTGCGGCCCCGGGGTCTGACGGTGACGCGGCTTGCCCGCGGCGTTCCGCTGGGGGGCGAACTCGAATATGTCGATGCGGGTACTCTCGCGCAGGCGTTGCGCGAACGCCGGCCCCTTCCCGAATGAAAGTCAAAGGGTCATTCCCAATTTTTATTGGGTCTTCTGGAAATCGTGTGGGTAAAAATCTGGGATCCTCGCGTGGTCGCTTCGCGCCCGCGCCTTCGAGCGCCGATCAATCGGATCAATGCTGTAACCATATGTCACGAAATAGCAGGCGCGGGCTCGTTAGCAACCTGGGCAGGTGCGTTCTACGTTCCCTTGAGGCTGACAGCAATTCGCGGCATCGCGCACCCGGCCCCGGTCAATCGTCCTTCGACTGCAGCGATTGCCAGAGGTCGACCAGCATCATCACGATGCCGATCACTATGATCACTGTGAGGGCGGCCTCCTTCAGCTTGAACACCACGGGGCTGAGGAAGCTGAGCAGCAGCGCGATGGCCACGACGCCCGCGAAGATCTTGATCGGCATTTCCCGGTTCTCCCTGTTCGTGTCTCAGTCCGTCGCAACCTGCGCAACAAGCGAGCGTGCAGTGCGCAGCATGCGCGCGTCGTCGCCGCGCCGGCCCACCAGCTGCACACCGAGCGGCAATCCGTTCGCGCCCGTCATCAGCGGCAGGCTGAGCGCCGGCATCCCGCACAGTGTCCAGAGTGTGCAAAACGCGGGGTCGCCGGTCGAGTCGATCTTCGGTGCGGTTCCCGGTGCGGCCGGCGTCAGCACCGCATCGCAGCGCGAGAACAACTCGTCGAACCCCTCGTTGAGGGCTGGAATGCGGGCCAGCGCCTTCTGGTAGTCGAGTGCCCGCACCTCGCGCCCGCGCGCGAGCTGGCTGCGCAGCGACTCGGACAGCCGGTCGCGTCCCTTTTCCCACTCCAGCTCCAGGTTTGCCGCCATTTCCGCTTCCATGATGATGCGATGCCAATCCCAGACTTCGCGCAACGACTCGGGCAGCGCGTGTTCCTCGCACTGTTCGCCGAGTGTCCCGACGAGTTCGGCAAATGCTTCCGGCGTCTCCGCATCCACCCGCTCCCAAAGCGGGGTCTTGATGAATGCGAGCCGCGGCGGCAACGGCGGCTCCTCGGCCGCCGTCTGCACGAACGGAATGCGCGCCCGCGGACGCGTATCGGGGTCGCGTTCGTCGTATCCCGTGAGTTGCTCGGCGAGCAGCGCGACATCCTCGAGGGTCCGCGCGAACACGCCAACCTGATCGAGGGTGCGCGAGAGCTTGAGGATGCCGTGCCGCGGGATCAGCCCGTGCGTCGGCTTGAATCCGAATGCGCCGCAGAAGGCCGCCGGACGGATGACCGATCCGTTGGTCTGGCTGCCAAGGGCGAGCGGGACCATGCCGGCCGCGACGGCCGCCGCCGAGCCTGACGACGACCCGCCAGGGGTGTGTTCCGGATGGTGCGGATTGCGCGTCTTGCCGGGCGCATAGGTGGCGCATTCGGTGGTTACCGTCTTGCCCATGATCACCGCGCCCGCCGCCCGCAGCATCGAGACGGCCGTGGCGTCCCGATCCGGCGTGCGCCCGGCATGCAGCACCGTGCCGTCCTCGGTCGGCATGTCGGCGGTGTCGAAAATATCCTTGACGCCGACCGGCACGCCGTGCAGCGGCCCGATCGGCCGTCCCTCCATGCGGTCGAGGTCGCGTGCGCGCGCCTGGGCGAGCGCATGGGCGGGATCGAGATACTGCCAGGCCTGCACCGCCGGCTCGGCGGTGCCGATGCGCGCGAGGCATGCGCCGACCAGCTGCTCCGAACTGATGGAGCCCTCGCGGATTGCGCGTGCCGCGTCGGTCGCGGACAGCCATTCGAGCCGCGTTGCGTCCATGCATCAACTGCCGTAAAGAGCGTTCGGCAGCCACAGCGCGATCTGCGGAAAGACGTACATCATCAGCATCGTCACCAGAATAATGTAGACGAACGGCATGCACCCGCTGAATATCTGCGTGAGCAGCACCGACGGCGGGCTGACACCCTTCAGATAGTAGGCCGCCATCGCCATCGGCGGCGACAGGAACGCGGTCTGCAGATTGATCGCCACCAGGATGCCGAAGATCATCGGATCGATGCCGAAATGCGACAGCATCGGCAGGAAGATCGGCACGAAGATGATGATGATCTCGGTCCATTCGAGCGGCCAGCCGAGGACGAAGATGATCGCCTGCGACAGCAGCAGGAAGGTGATCGGATTGAGATTCATGCCAAGCACGAAATCCTTGATTATCACGTTGCCGCCGAGGTAGGCGAAGATCGACGCAAAGGTCGCCGAGCCGACGAACAGCCAGCACACCATCGCCGACGTGCGCGCGGTGAGGAATACCGCCTCGCGCAGTCGCTGCCAGGTCAGCGAATGGTAAGCCGCGGCCAGCACCATGGCGCCGAACGCACCGACGGCCGCCGCTGCGGTCGGCGTCGCCAGCCCGAACATGATCGCGCCGAGCACCGACAGGATCAGCATCGCGAGCGGAAAGAATGATTTCGCCAGCATCACGAACGTTTCGCGCATGCCGACGTCACCCTCGCCCTTGGGCAGCGGTGGGGCGAACTGCGGCTTGACGATTGCCAGCACCATCACGTAGACCATGTACATTC
>JBPCLS010000224.1:0-7463 GCA_051003055.1 Casimicrobiaceae bacterium | reverse complement strand
GGACTGACGGCGAGACCGGAAACGGCATCGACGGCAGTGTCGCCCTTGACGAGCAGCACGCGGTCAGCACCGACGGTTTGCACCTCACCGTCCAGCAGCCCTTGCAGCAACGGCAAGGCCGCCAGCTCGCCGCGACCGACCAACTCATCGATCGCACTGACCTTAGCGTCGTTTTCGCCGAATGCGATTTGCGAGACCACCTCGGGCGGTAACGCAAAGGCCCATAGGGCGAGGCCCCACGCTGCCAACCCGAGTACGAATCGGCCGCACAAACCAGAACGATGGGTCACTTCTTTTCAGGCTCGTCTTTCTTCGTTTCGTTGCCGGCGATGTATTGGCTCCACGGTTGCGCGCGCACCGGCCCTTTGGTCTTCCATACGACGTTGAACTGCCCGTTGCCCTGTACTTCACCGATCACCACCGGCTTCCACAAGTGGTGATTCTTCTCGTCCATCTTTGCTTCGAACCCGGATGGCCCGGTGAACTTCTGCCCCGCCATCGCCGCGATCACCTTGTCGGTATCGGTCGACTTCGCTTTCTCGACCGCCTGCTTCCACATGTTGATGCCGATATACGTGGCTTCCATCGGGTCGTTGGTCAGCGGTTTGTCGGCGCCAGGAAGCTTTTTCGTCTTTGCGTAGTCGGCCCACTTCTTCTTGAACGCATCGTTCGCCGGGTTCTTGAGCGACATGAAATAGTTCCATGCCGCGAGGTGCCCAACGAGTGGCTTGGTATCGACGCCGCGCAGCTCTTCTTCACCCACCGAGAAGGCCACGACCGGCACATCGGTCGCTTTCAATCCCTGGTTGCCGAGCTCCTTGTAGAAGGGAACATTCGAGTCGCCATTGATCGTGGAGACCACGGCGGTCTTGCCGCCCGCCGCAAACTTCTTGATGTCCGCGACGATCGTCTGGTAATCCGCGTGGCCGAACGGCGTGTATTTTTCGTCGATATCCTTTTCCGCGACCCCTTTCGACTTGAGAAACGCACGCAGGATTTTGTTCGTGGTACGCGGATAGACGTAGTCGGTCCCAAGCAGGACCCAGCGCTTGGCGCCGCCACCGTCTTTGCTCATCAGATATTCCACGGCAGGAATTGCCTGCTGGTTCGGCGCCGCCCCTGTGTAAAAGACGTTCTTCGAAAGCTCTTCCCCTTCGTACTGCACGGGATAGAAGAGAAGGCCATTCGTTTCCTCGAACACCGGCAACACGGACTTGCGCGAGACCGACGTCCAGCACCCGAACACCGCGGCAACCTTGTCCTGGGTGATCAGCTGTCGCGCTTTCTCGGCAAAGAGCGGCCAGTTGGACGCGGGATCGACAACGATGGGCTCGATCTTCTTGCCCAAGACGCCGCCCTTCGCGTTGATCTCTTCGATCGCCATCAGCGCGACGTCTTTCAACACCGTTTCGCTGATCGCCATCGTGCCGGACAACGAGTGCAGGATGCCCACCTTGATCGTGTCGGCGGCCTGTGCCGTTGCCGCCACCGGGAAGCCGCTCGCTGTCAGCACTGCGGCAAGTGCGAGGCGCCTGAAAAATGTTCTGCGTTGCATGTGTGCTCCCAAATCGGTTGATCACAAGTGATGCGGTCCTGTGGGGATGAGCGCGATGCATAACGCCCGCACCCCCAGCATTGGTGCATCGCACAACCTGTGCCAGTTGGAGCACTAACGCAGTCGCTGGGAATTTCTGCATCGAACGAAGAACTTGCACGCGTTTTTGATATTCCAATTCTCGCGTTGGCGCACGTACGGGCATCCCAATTCGGTGCGAACTCAAGCTTCGCTGCACCAAATGTAATCAAGCGCAAAGAAATCCGATCTTGGGCGCTTGCAAATGGAAGCACGTCGACCGAAAGACGAAGCCAGCGGAAAGGCGGAACCGAAGTCTCAGCGCAGTGGCGCCTCGAGGCGCGCGGGCAATAAGCCGCGCTCCTCGATAAAGCGGACGACCGTGTCGAGTCCGTGACCCGTCTTGAGGTTGGTAAAGACAAACGGCCGCTCACCGCGCATGCGTTGCGCATCGCTCGCCATGATGTCCAGCGACGCCCCGACCATCGGGGCCAGATCGATCTTGTTGATGATGAGGAGATCGGAACGCGTGATGCCGGGCCCGCCCTTGCGCGGGATCTTGTCGCCGGCAGCGACGTCGATCACATACAGCGTGAGATCGGATAGCTCAGGGCTGAACGTGGCTGCGAGATTGTCTCCGCCGCTTTCGACGAAAACAACGTCGAGGTTGGGCAAACGTCGGATCAGACGATCCACCGCTTCGAGATTGATCGACGCGTCTTCCCTGATTGCCGTATGCGGGCAGCCGCCGGTTTCCACGCCGATGATGCGTTCCGGTGCCAACGCGTCGTTCCGCACGAGAAACGCGGCGTCCTCTTCGGTGTAGATATCGTTGGTGACGACGGCAAGTTCGTACTTGTCGCGCAGCGCCAGGCACAGCGCAAGCGTCAGCGCGGTCTTCCCTGAGCCGACGGGGCCGCCAATGCCGACGCGCAGAGGATGACTTGTGTTCAACGATCTGTCCTTCGGAGCCTATAGCTCGCGTGCACCGGGTTCATTCGACTACCTGTACAGCGCGGTAATTGCTCACGCGGCGCATCCCTTCACGAGCGGAATAAACGCGTGTACTGCGTTTCGTGCCGCGCCGATGCCAGTGCGAGACCGGGAGCAAAACTTGCCACGTCGTCGTCAGCGATCTGGCTCGCACGCGCGGCGGCGTCGGCGAGACGCGTGCCGAGCGCCATTAGCATGCGCTGACCGGCGACTTGCCCGAGCGGCACGATCTTGACCGCTGCCAGCACCTGATTGTCGAGCCAGGACCACAGGTAGGCGGTAAGCGCTGCCTCCGGCGCGACGCCGAATCCGCGCGCGGCCAGTGCGAACGCCGCAGGGAAGGTGACCGGCGCGGCAGTCCGCGCGGCCCCGCGTGCGAATTCGTCAAGACAGCAGAGGTCCGCTGTGAGCTTCGCAAGCGCGTTTCCCATTTGTTCGGTCTCCGCGCGCAATTCGGAGGTTTCACGGGAGGCCCGCAGCCACGCGTTCCATCCGGCGAACGCGAGCCGGTCCTCCGCCATCGCGGCCGCGGACAGGCGCCAAAGGACTGCCGCCTCGCCCGGCGCGACGAAATATTCGAGCGTATCGCCGATCCAGCGTTGCGCGCTCGCCGCATCGGTCACCGTCCCCGCCGCAACGAGCCACTCGAGACCCTGCGAGTAGCTGTACGCTCCGACAGGAAGCGTCGGACTCGCGAGTTGCAGCAGACGCACGAGACGTTGCATCTCGCCGCTCACTTCGCTTGCCCGCCGCGATCGATCATGTCGTGGATGATGCCGCGATGTGTCGCGTCGCCCGCATGGTGGCGGTGCCCGCCCGCATAAGCACCGGCCTCCGGCTCGAAAGGTGCGTTCACCTTGGTCACCGAGGCTCCCAGCCCGCGCAACATGCCCGCCAGTACGTCATCGCGGGTGAACCGCACGAAACCGGTCCCCACTTGCACAGGAGTGTGCCGGTTACCGAGGTGATACGCGCAGCGCGCGAGGTCGTCGGCATTCGCGCACCGTGCTTCCATCAGCGCCTCGTCCGCGGCGACCACGCGCACGATGCGTCCGTCGTCCGCCGCCAGGCAATTCCCGCTGCGTACCACGGTTCCGCGAGGAAGCAACACCGCAACCGCTTCGCCCGAAGGCAGTTGCGTCGCCAATCGGCTCTTCTGGCGCAATTCAAACGGCAGGACGAGTGTTGCGTCGACGTGGTCAGGTGCGGCAACTCGATGGCGCAAAGTGAGCATGCGTTCAGAACAAAAAATAGCGTTGCGCCATCGGCAATGTGTGCGCGGGCTCGCACGTCAACAACTCGCCATCGGCACGCACTTCGTAGGTTTCCGGGTCGACTTCGATCCTCGGCAGCGCGTCGTTGTGTTTCATATCACGCTTGCCGAGCTTGCGCGTGTTCTTGACAGCGACCAGCGGCTTGCCGAGTGCGAGTTTCGCGACTGCCGGATTCTTGAGCCCCGCTTTGGAGACGAACGTGACCGACGTTGCCAGCGCGCGGCCGAACGCGCCGAACATCGGCCGGTAGTGCACCGGTTGCGGCGTGGGAATCGACGCATTCGGGTCACCCATCGCCGCCGCGGCAATCATCCCACCCTTCAAGATCAGCGACGGCTTGACGCCGAAAAAAGCGGGTTTCCACAGGACGAGGTCGGCGAGCTTGCCGGGTTCCACCGACCCGACGACATACGCAATGCCATGTGCGATCGCCGGGTTGATCGTGTATTTGGCGATGTAACGCTTGACGCGAAAGTTGTCGTGACGCTCGGGGTCGCCTGCCAGCTTGCCCCGCTGCACTTTCATCTTGTGCGCGGTTTGCCACGTGCGGATGATCACTTCACCGGCGCGGCCCATCGCCTGCGAGTCCGACGACAGCATGGAAAGCGCTCCCAGGTCGTGCAGGATATCTTCGGCGGCAATCGTCTCGCGCCGGATCCGCGATTCCGCGAACGCCACGTCTTCGGCAATCGCAGCGTCAAGGTGATGGCACACCATCAGCATGTCGAGATGCTCGTCGAGCGTATTGACCGTATACGGCCGCGTCGGATTGGTCGACGAAGGTAGGACGTTGGGCTCACCGGCCACCTTGATGATATCGGGCGCATGCCCACCCCCGGCGCCTTCAGTGTGGTACGTATGGATCGTGCGCCCACCGATGGCTTTGAGCGTGGTTTCGACAAAGCCCGATTCGTTCAACGTATCGGTGTGAATCGCGACCTGCACGTCCATCTGGTCGGCCACACGCAATGCCGCGTCGATCGCCGCGGGTGTCGTCCCCCAGTCTTCGTGCAGCTTTAAGCCGATGGCCCCAGCTTCGACTTGTTCCACGAGCGCGGGGGTGAGACTCGCGTTGCCTTTGCCGAGAAACCCGAGGTTCATCGGGAACGCTTCCGCCGCTTCGAGCATCCGATGCAAGTGCCACGGACCCGGCGTGCACGTCGTCGCGAACGTACCGGTGGCCGGACCCGTCCCGCCGCCGATCATCGTAGTGATGCCCGAAGCGAGCGCGTCATCGATCTGTTGCGGGCAGATGAAATGGATGTGCGAGTCGATGCCGCCGGCGGTGACAATCATTCCCTCGCCGGCAATGATCTCGGTGCCCGGGCCGATGACGATGTCGACACCAGGCTGGACGTCGGGATTGCCCGCCTTCCCCAGCCGCGCGATCTTGCCGTCTTTGAGCGCGATGTCGGCCTTGACGACGCCGGACCAATCGATGATGAGCGCGTTGGTGATCACCGTATCGGCCGAATCCTTCGCCGTCCGCTGACTTTGTCCCATGCCGTCGCGGATGACCTTGCCGCCGCCGAACTTGACCTCCTCGCCGTAGATGGTGAGGTCGCGCTCCACCTCGACGATGAGATCGGTATCGGCCAGGCGCACACGATCGCCGACGGTCGGCCCGAACATCTCGGCGTAAGCGCGGCGGCCGATCTTCATTGCCCGCCTCCGGCGTTTTTCTTGCGCGCGCGCGTTTTTTTGACTGGCTGCTCGGACGTACGGCGCTGCGCATCGAGCGGTCCCATGACCGCGCCGGTGAATCCGTAGACGATCCGCGCGCCGGAGAATGCAACGAGCTCGACGGTGCGGGTCTGTCCCGGCTCGAAGCGCACTGCCGTACCCGCCGCAATATTCAACCGGAAACCGCGCGCTCGCCCGCGATCAAATGCCAATGCGTCATTGGTTTCGGCAAAGTGGTAATGCGAACCGACTTGAATCGGCCGATCGCCGGTGTTGGCAATCCGCATCGTCACGACTGGTCGATCGGCGTTGAGCGTCAGTTCGCCGTCGCCGACCAGGATCTCTCCGGGAATCATGGGATCGGATGATGCACGGTGACGAGCTTGGTTCCGTCGGGGAAAGTCGCCTCGACCTGCACCTCGGGGATCATTTCGGGCACGCCGTCCATGACCTGCGCGCGCGTCAGCACCGTGGCGCCAAAACTCATGAGCTCCGCGACGCTCCGGCCATCGCGCGCCCCTTCCATGATAGCGGCGGTGATGAACGCAACTGCTTCCGGGTAGTTGAGCTTCACGCCGCGTGCCAGCCGACGCTCGGCCACCAGAGCCGCGGTAAACAGCAGCAGCTTATCCTTTTCACGCGGCGTTAGTTCCATGCTGCTGCAGTTTGTATCAGGTGCGCCAGATCCGCGGGGGAACCGCTGCGCGGCCGGTGACCAGCGGCCGGATGAGCGACCACAATGCCACGAAATAGGCATGCGCCGCTTCGCTCGAATCGCCGCGGTAACGCGCCACCAGAATGGACGGCAGGCGGGTAACGGTACCATCCCCTTGTGTGGGCATCAACGCGCGGCACGCGTCGAGCGCCGCGCGATCGACGACGGTATCCACGGCGGAGGACATCGTCACGAATGTGCCAAAGACCGCGCAGTCGTTCAAGCCCACCGGGGACGCGAGCACGCCTGCATCGGCTTCCAGAATCGCGCGTTCGTTCCAGATCAGCACACCGTCGCGCCAGATCTCGAAGCGTTGCCGCCATTGTCCCTGGGCGAAGCGTTCGGCCGCAGCCGTCCGGCCCAAACAAACGACGTCCCATCCGAAGAAAGCGGCATCGCTCGCGCAATCGACGCGATATTCCGCATCCGCGAGCGCGCCGTTGAATACGATCGTGCCCTGCGGCAGCCATTCGAGAATCGCGCGCGATGCGATCCGGAACGACGCGCGCGACAAAGCGCGGTTGCCGAGCGACCGATACCATTTGGCGGCGCCCGGCGTGGTGAGCTGCGCGTGCGCGTCCGGGCCCACGTCGACGTCGAGCCGCAATACATCGCCGCCGGCGATGCCGCCGGGAGGATGCACGATGATGCACTGGCAGACGCGCTCGCCCTCGGGGTAGAGCGGCCGTTGCACGACGAGCGGGCCCTCGTGCGCGCGCCGCGTGAGCGTGGTGCGCGGCCCGTCATGCATGAAGCCGAGCGAGAGCCGCGCCTGCCACTGCGCGGACGCGGGCGCAGCACGAACTGTTTCCGGCAGCGTGCGTTCGGCATCCGGCATCGTGGGACGACTTGCGCGAGTCCTGGTGTTAGAGGGCGTCGCGTCAGGACAAGGCGAAAACGCGCTGCGCGTTGCCAGCGAAAATTCGCGTGCGCGTTCCGGCATCATCGGCAAAGGTCTCCGCCACCAGCTTGCCCGGTTCCTGTTCGCCCAGCGGGAAAGGCGCATCGGTGCCCAGCAAGACGCGTTCGGCGCCCATGGTCGCGACCAGCAAGCGCAGCGCGGCGACATCGAAGATCGCCGAATCGACGCAGAAGCGCTCGCAGTAGGAGGACGGCACGTTGGGACAATCGGCACGGACGATGTCGCGATTGCGCCAGGCATTGTCGACCCGCCCGAGAAGGTAGGCGAAGCTGCCGCCGCCGTGCGCGAACACGAGCTGCAACG
>JBPCLS010000223.1:0-3148 GCA_051003055.1 Casimicrobiaceae bacterium | reverse complement strand
GATTTGCCGCCTTGGCCGGTGCGCATCCTGATCGGAGCATTCGTGTTCAGCATCATTGGTCTTTTCACGTTCATCGGACTCATGACGCCCGGCGTCGGATGGTTTCTTTATGTGTTCCTGATCCCGTTCTGGGCGATGTTTCCGATCGTGGTGCTGGGCTTCAAGGGAGCCCTTGCCCTGTTGGCGATCTATGTGCTTGGATTCCCTGTGGCGAAGCTCTTTATCGCGCGCACGGATTGGTACGCCAAGGCGGCCAAAGATCTGAAGACCAAGGGGCGCGCGTCCATCGGCGGGTTCACGATGACCACAGGAGGCGCGTCGTCGGGTTCGTCGTCGTCGAGCCGTGGCAGCGGCGGAGGTTTTTCCGGCGGCGGCGGCAGCTCCGGTGGCGGCGGCAGCTCGGGTAGTTGGTAGGGTTTGGTTGCTACAACCGCGCGGTGAGCGAGAACGTCTGCGCGTCGTCGATCGCCCGTGCCGGGGAGCCGATCGTCACGTCGTGAAAGCCGGCGTCCGCAACCAGCGCCGCAATCTCGTCGGGCAAATACCACGTCAAGGTAAGCGTTTCGCGCTCCTCGCCGACTCTTTCGGTACCGCGTCGGTGCGCGTAGCGATTTTCCGAGCGTGATAGTCGCGCGTCGGCCCATACCGTGGTCTCTGACCGTAGCGCAATCTGCGAGTCGTCGTCGAGCTTCGCCGTTCTGACTTCGACCAATGGCGCACCCAGGCGCTGCGCGGTTTCGGAGGGTACGTACATGTCCATCAGCAGCAGGCCGGGGGCAATTAAGTGCGCGCGCAATCGCTGCAGCGCCGACGCTGCAGTGGCAGGATCGGTAATGAGTTGAAACGATCCCGCGGCGACCATTATCGCGGTATAGCGAAAAGGCAGATTCATCTGCGCGATATCCTGCCGGAATACGGGTGCCGTGAGGCCAGCCGTGGCGAGCCGCCCTTCGCAACTCGCGAGCATGGCGCTCGAGTTGTCGACGCCATGGCACTTCAAGCCTTGCGCGACCAGCGGCACCAGAAGCCGGCCCGAACCGCACATCGCTTCGAGACTCAAGCCCGGCTCGCGCGGCAGCCGCTGCGCATACCACATCACTTCGGCGTCAGACGCGCGCGGCTTGTCTGCGTTGTAGAACAGGGTTGCGAGCGGGCCGTAGGCGGGCATCGGCGGGTTGTTCGAAATGAGCCGCGGAGCATACCCCTAACGCCCGGTGCCTTTGGTTTTTCGCGCGGTACAGGTCCCGCGCACTGCGCCTAGGACACGTCAATCGACGCCTATAACTGTTCCCAGGGCAACCCTTCCTTGCGCCAGCCGGTGAGCGTGCCGCGATGATGTTTCTCGTCAAGCGGCCCTTCGAACCCCTGCAGGACGTTGTAGACGTCGGAGAATCCCGCTTTTTCCAGCGCGAGCCCGGCATCGATCGAACGATGGCCGCTGCGACAGATCAACACAACGGGCCGGTTCATGCTCGCAACCTTTTTGACCTGGCCGACGAAGTGCGGATTGATGTCCCAGTCGGGTCCGTCATTCCACGCGACGAGCTGGGCGCCGACCGGGTGGCCGACGAAAAAATATTCCATCTCGCTGCGGCAGTCGACGAAGACCGCTTGCGGATTCTTCTGCAAGAACTCGTGAGCTTCCTGGGGTTTCAAGTGTTTCATGGGAAAAGATTAGCACGCCGCGAACGCGAGCGTTATGCCGGCCGGTTCTCCGGATATAACGGAGCGATGCGGCTCTCGCAAGTGCAAGCTGTTAAAATTCAAAGCCTTGCCGCCCAACACCGGTTTTTTGGAGAGTGGAAGTCACGATGCAGCCCGACCGCACGGCTTTGCTTGCCCTCCTGCTTGAATCGCGCATCCTGGTCATGGATGGCGCGATGGGCACGATGATCCAGCAGCGCAAGCTGACCGAGACCGAATTTCGCGGAATCTTCGGCGACCATTCGCACGATTTGAAGGGCGACAACGATCTCCTCGTCTTGACGTGTCCCGATGTCATTCGCGCCATTCACAACGAATATCTTGCCGCCGGCGCCGACATCGTGGAGACGAACACTTTCAATTCCACCGCGATCGCCCAAGCCGATTATGGAATGCAGGACCGCGTGAAGGACATCAACTTCGCCGCAGCGCGCATCGCGCGCGCGCGTTGCGACGAGTGGACCGAGCGTACGCCGGATCGGCCGCGCTTCGTTGCGGGAGCGGTCGGGCCGACCAACCGTACGGCTTCGATTTCGCCGGACGTGAACGATCCGGGCGCCCGCAATGTCAGCTACGACCAGCTCGTCGCGACGTATAGCGAAGCCGTCGAGGCGCTGGCCGAAGGCGGCGCGGATCTGATTCTCCTCGAAACGATATTCGACACGCTGAACGCCAAGGCCGCGCTGTTCGCGATCGAAGCGTTTTTTGATCGCGTCGGTCAACGCTTGCCGCTGATCATTTCCGGCACGATCACCGACGCCTCGGGGCGCACGCTGTCGGGGCAGACGCCGGCAGCGTTCTGGAACGCGGTCCGGCACGCGCGGCCGCTGGCCGTCGGTTTGAACTGTGCGCTGGGCGCGGCATTGATGCGGCCCTACATCGAAGAAATCGCCCGAGTCGCCGATACGTTCGTTTCGTGCTACCCGAACGCCGGGCTCCCGAACCCGATGGCCGAGACGGGGTACGACGAGACGCCGGCGCAAACAGCGCGACTGCTCGAGGACTTCGCGCGCAGCGGCTTCGTCAACATGGTCGGCGGGTGCTGTGGAACAACACCCGCGCACATTCGCGCGATCGCGGATGCAGTGAGGGATCTGCCGCCGCGGTTGGTGCGCCGCGAACTCGCTGTCGCGGCTTAGACTTCGCGTACGGGTGCCGTTCGCACCGCTCATAGACTGAGTTTTAGGGCTCTCCCCGCACGGGAGGGTCGTTTGCCAAGACCTCTTTTGCCCACGATGCCCCGCGTCATGCACCTCTCCGGCCTCGAGCCGCTTGCCATCGGCGATGATTCGCTGTTCGTCAATGTAGGCGAGCGCACCAACGTCACCGGTTCGCGCGCATTCGCCAAGCTGATTCTCGCCGGGGATTTTGGAGGTGCGGTGGAAGTCGCCCGCCAGCAGGTGCAAAACGGCGCGCAAATGATCGACGTCAATATGGACGAGGC
>JBPCLS010000222.1:0-3561 GCA_051003055.1 Casimicrobiaceae bacterium | reverse complement strand
GGCGGATTGCTCGGCCCCAGGATCAACCCGACATCGACGACCGACAGCGAAAACGCGATCACCGCATAGATCGGCAAGCGAATCTGCGGATAAATCTGCGGGAGGATCGCTTTGAGCCACGCTTCCGCGCGCGCGTAGCCGAGCGCCCGCGCAATGGTCAGATGCTCGCGCGCCGGCACCTGGTGCAGTGCTCCGACGATCATCAGGATCAAGTACGGCACTTCTTTCAATAACAGGCCGAAGACAAGGGCCAGGCCGGAGGAATCGCCGACGGTGGCGACGTCCGGCGGCAGCGTCCACCCGGTGAGCCAGGGTGAGATCGCGCGCACGATCCAACCGGACGGCAGAATCAGAAACGCAAAGCCGATGGCGAGCGCCGAATGCGGGGTTGACAGAAGCGGCGCCAGCCAAGTCCCAATGCGGCGCGCCCACGGTCGTCCGTACGCATGGGCGCAGAAGCCAACGGCGAGGATCACCGCGAACACCGACGTCAGAACACCGGTGATAAGCGTCAGCGTCACGCTGGTTGCGAACCCCGGATAGGCGATGAGCATGCGCCAAGGCGCGAGGCTGAATTCGTTGCCGCCGATCGCCGGCAGATAGCCGAATGCGGGGAGCACGGTCCCGATCAATCCCGCGCCGATCGGCAACAGAAAAACGCCGGCAGTAAACGCCGGCGCTCCCTGCAACCAATCCGCTCCGCGCCTCGCCGTCATTTCGTGTAGCGGCGCTCCCATTCGGCGGTGATGCGAGTCATCCACGACGCATGCGGTTCGAGCAAGGTCGTGCCGAGTTCAGCGTTGGTGGGCAGCGCCGCAATTTTGGGCAACTCGTCGAAGCGTCGGCGGTCAGCGGCCGAGAGCTTGGCGAGGTCGAGCACCGTGAAGTTGCCCATTTGCCGATAGTCCTGTGCGTACGCCTGCGTCGCCGGGTCCAGCAGGAAATTGGCGACGACCATCGCGCCCTCCTTGTGCGCCGCGTTGTACGGAATGGCAACGAAGCTCGTGTTGCCGATCGTGCCCTTCGCAAAGACGAACGTGCGCACCGAATCCGGCAGCAAACCTCCTGCGATCGACACCGCTGCTTCCGATGGATTGAATGAAATCATCATGTCGATTTCGCCGTCGTTCAATAACTGCCGCTGTGCCGGTCCGTTCTCCGGAAACTGCGTACCTTGGCGCCACAGGTTCGGCCGCAACTGGTCGTACCACGCCCACAGCGCGGCCGTCACCGTTTGAAAATTCGCATCGGTTGCGGCGCTTTGCAGCACGCGCGAATCCGGCGCCAGCTCAAAGAGCGCCTGCTTCAAAAACGTCGCACCGAGAAAATTCCGTACGCTGGGATGCGTGAGCCGGCCCGGATTCTTCTTTGCCCATTCCAGCAGATCGGGCACCGACTTCGGCACGTCTTTGATCCGCTTGCTATCGTAGACGAAGACGATCTGCGCCAGCCGCCAAGGCGATTCCAGGCCTTCCACCGGAATCGTGAAGTCGATCACGTTGGAGCGCTTGTTCACCGTGTCGACGAATTGCCAGTTCGGCATTACGTGCGTGAACGGTCCGAACAGCAGGTTCTGCTGCTTCATCGCCAGAAAATTGGGGCCGTTGATCCAGATCAGGTCAACGGTGCCTTCGGTGTTGCGTCCCGCGGCTTTTTCCGCGACGACGCGCGTCACCGCTTCCGCCGTGTCCTTCAACCGCACGTGCTGGACCTTGACGCCGTAGCGCTTGTTCACTTCATCGCCGGCCCAGGCAATGAAAGCGTTGGTCTTCTCGTCGCCCGCCCACGCGTTCCAATACACCGTCTGCCCTTTGGCTTTGGCGAGAACTTCTGCCCATTTGAGCTCCTGCGCAACAGCGATAGGGTTCAGCGAGACGACGGCGAGCGCGAGCAAGCCGATTTGCAAGACGCGCAACAACACGTTACGCACCTTCCTGCGTCAGGACAAACGTCTTTTTCGGTCTTGACGACGTTTCCACGATGCCCTTGACGGCGCGCCGGCGCAGCCGCGCTGCTTCGAGCACCGGTCCCAGCAATTGCTCGTGGAAGCGGTCGCAGCCGATGCACAGATTTTGATAAGGACTGCCGTTGGGAGTGGTCGTGCGCGATTGCTCGAGAAACTTCGCCTCGCTCCAACCGCTGGCGAGTCCCATCCGTTCCGGATGGCCCATGGTGATGGCCTCGTATGCCGGTTCGCCGACCAACGATTCCAGAATGTCGATCAAGTTGTCCTCGAGCAGGCTGCCGATCGGGAACTTGGTCTTGACGCAGCACGGATACACCGCCCCGTCGGGCTCGATCGAGACTTCGGAGCCGTTGTACTGATGCCGCAGGAAATTAAGACCGCCCGACCAGCGATTGCAAAAGTTGTCGGCGAGGGTCGCGCTCGACAGACTGTTTTGCCACGCGCGCCCGCGCGGCCATAGCTTGCCGATCCACGAATCGGGGGTCGCGCCGAAAAAGCTGTACACCGGCCCCGGCTCTTCGTGCCAGTTTCGGGTGGTGGCGGAGAGCCCCGACTTCCGCATGCCATGGCGCTCGAACAACGCGGAGAGCTTGTCCATGAACGCCTGCTGCTTCGCCGGTCCTTCGAGACCCACGTGAAAATCGTCGACACTCGCGACGGAGATCATCCACACGCCGCGTTGCAGCAAGTCGTCGACAATGCGCTCGGTCAGGATATCTCCCGTCGTCTGCACGACGATCTTGATCCCGCCCTGTTGTGCATATTTGTCGCGCAACCGCTCGATGACCGGATACGTGACGCGCTCCCGCGTCGCTTCGAGCAACGACTCGCCGCCGGACAAGATCACGCGCCCCGTTTTTTCGGGAAACGTCCCGTCGGGCCGAGGATCATCCAAATCCTGGTAGGTAAAGCGCGCGGGAAAGTTGTCGATAATCCGCGGAAAGTTGCGCTCGGCTTCCTGCACGACCGTTTCGAGCTCATTCCGGACGTAGGGACGGAAACGCGCCTCGTAACAATGCTTGCACTTGCGATGGCAAGCCCACGCCATTACGTAATAAATGGATTCCATTGGGGCAGAGTATTAACCTGGGAAGCGACCTGCGGAGAGGCGCGGGGCTGCTTTCACCGCAAAGCCGGCGAATTATGCAACACGTTGTGACAGCGCCGGTTGCGTGAAATTCCCACAGCGCTTGGAAGAACGTTAGTCGGCGAAGCGGGGGCGAGCCTTACGTCACGAATGCAGCCGGCTGGTCCGGGGCACGCCAACGAGCAGATATTCCATCTGATCGGCGAGGATTCGTCGATTACGCAGGATGAAATGTTCGTGGCGATTGGGCACATAGGGGACGTAGAGCAGGCGCATTCCGGCGTGCTCCGGGTGTCGGTTGCCCTTGCGGGTATTGCAACTGCGGCACGCCGTGACCGTGTTGGTCCATGTATCGCGGCCGCCGCGCGAGACCGGGACAACGTGATCGCGCGACAGATCGCGTAGCAAGAAACGCTTGCCGCAGTACGCGCAGACCTGCCGGTCGCGGGCGAACAGCATCGAATTGGTCAGCCCCGGCGCGTGCACGTGCAGCCCGGCGCCGCTACCC
>JBPCLS010000221.1:0-6334 GCA_051003055.1 Casimicrobiaceae bacterium | reverse complement strand
GCGGCAAAGAAACCCAGATGTCGGTGTTCGCCTGCATCGCCGCGCTGGTGGCGATGAAGACCGGCCGTGCGGCCAAGTTGCGCCTCGATCGCGATGATGACATGCGCTCGACCGGCAAGCGCCATGCGTTCGCCTATCGGTACGACGTCGGGTTCGACGATGAGGGCCGCATTCTCGGGCTGGATCTCACGCTCGCGTCGCGCTGCGGTTTTTCCGCCGACCTTTCGGGTCCGGTCAACGACCGTGCGGTTTTTCACGCCGACAATACCTACTGGCTGCCCGACGTTGCGATCCATTCGTATCGCTGCAAGACGCACACGGTCTCCGACACGGCGTTTCGCGGCTTCGGGGGGCCGCAGGGAATGTTCGCCATCGAGCTCATCATCGATGAAATCGCACGCGCATTGGGCCGCGATCCGCTCGACATCCGGCGCGTCAATTTCTACGGCACGACAACCAACAACACCACACCGTACGGCATGACCGTCGAGGATAACATCGCACCGGCCATCGTCGCGCAGCTTGCGAGCACGGCGCGCTACCGCGAGCGCCGGCGGGAAATCGCCAAATGGAACCGCTTGAGTCCGATCATCAAGCGCGGCATCGCGTTGACCCCCGTCAAATTCGGCATTTCCTTTACCGCGACGCATTACAACCAGGCGGGCGCCCTGCTCCACATCTACCGTGACGGGACGGTTTTGTTAAATCACGGCGGGACGGAGATGGGCCAGGGCCTGTTCACCAAAGTCGC
Organism: Casimicrobiaceae bacterium; assembly: GCA_051003055.1. Taxonomy (GTDB): domain Bacteria; phylum Pseudomonadota; class Gammaproteobacteria; order Burkholderiales; family Casimicrobiaceae; genus VBCG01. Next base: position 5,583 of record JBPCLS010000221.1, on the reverse strand, counting down.
CCAGGTGGTTGCCCACGAGCTCGGCGTGCCGCTGGCGGCAGTTCGCGTTTCCGCGTCCGACACGAGCAAAGTTCCCAATGCCTCGCCCACCGCGGCGTCGTCGGGCAGCGATCTGAACGGCATGGCCGCGCGTGCCGCCGCGCAAACACTGCGCGAGCGGCTTGCGGCGTTCGCCGCACGCAAATTCGCTTGCGCTGCCGAACTCGTCGAATTTCGCGATGGCGTTGTCGTTGCGGGGACGCAATCGCTGTCGTTCGGCGAGCTTGCACGACTTGCGTATTTCGCCCGCGTGCCGATGTCAGCCACCGGTTTCTACGCAACACCGAAGGTTCACTATGACCGCGAAACGCTGTCGGGCCGGCCGTTCTTCTATTTTGCGTACGGCGCGGCGGTTGCCGAGGTCGCGATCGACACGCTGACCGGCGAACACAAGCTCACGGCCGTCGATATCCTGCACGATGTGGGCGCGTCGCTCAATCCTGCGATCGATCGCGGCCAGATCGAAGGCGGCTTCATTCAGGGCTGGGGCTGGCTCGCGCAGGAAGAGCTCGTGTGGAATGAGGCGGGAGAGCTCACGACGCACGCACCGTCCACGTACAAGATTCCCACATCGCGCGACGTGCCATCGCACTTTCGCATCGAGTTCTTTCCTGACGCCAATCGCGAGGAAACGATCCATCGCTCCAAAGCCGTCGGCGAACCGCCGTTGATGCTCGCGCTGTCGGCTTTTCACGCGTTGCGCGATGCGGTCGCCAGCGTGACGGACTATCGGCGCGCCCCGAGTTTCGATGCCCCGGCCACACCCGAGCGTATTCTCGCGGCGGTCGAAGACCTGAAGCGACGTTGCGGCACTGTCGCGCAGAGCACCGCAGACCGCGTGACCTGATGACCGGCTGGATCGCGCAACTGACCCAGGCGCTGGCCGGTGACGACCGCGCCGTGCTGGTGACCGTCGCTCACGCCAGGGGTTCGACTCCACGCGAAGCCGGAACGGTGATGATCGTTGCCGCGAGCGCATTCACCGGGACCATCGGCGGTGGACACCTCGAGTTCGAAGCACTGCGCATCGCACGCGATGCGTTGGCGAAGGAGAGCACACGCGCGCCTTCTGATGCGCCGCTACCCCCATGGATCGTGCGCTTCCCCCTCGCCGCGCGGCTGGGGCAGTGCTGCGGCGGTGTGGCGACACTCGCATTCGCAATGGTGAATCGGGAGTTGCGTGGCTGGGTCGACGCCGCGGTCGGATGCGAGCGCACGGCAACGCCGTTCGCGCTGGTGACCCCACTTTGGGACGGTGCCCCCGCCTGGAATGCCGCCAATGCGCGGCTTCTGGTCACCGCCGATGACGTGCGCGGGTCTCTGGGTTCTGCGGCACTCGACTCGATCGCGATCGGCACCGCCCGCACACGTCTGGCAACCGGCCATTCCGGCGCTGCTCTCATCGCGGCGCCCAATCCCGATCGGGTGACGCTGCTGGTGCACGTGACCTATCCGGACCCGTTCACCGTGCTGGTCTTTGGCAACGGCCATGTCGGCCACGCGCTGATCCAGATCCTGCGTGCATTGCCGGTGCAGGTGCGCTGGATCGATTCGCGCGAGCACGATTTCCCCGCTCAAGTGCCGGCCAACGTCGAAGTGATGGCCACCGACACGCCCGAAACCGAGCTCGCCCACGCACCGCGCGGCGCATTCATCGTCATCCTCACGCACAGCCATGCGCTCGATTTTGCACTGATCGAGTCCGCGCTGACACGCGATGACTGGCGCTACCTGGGGCTCATCGGCTCGAAATCGAAACGCGCCCAATTCGAGAAGCGCCTGTCAGCGCGCGGGGTCGAGCAGAAGCGCCTGGCGCGCATCGTCTGTCCGATCGGCGCGCAGATCGGCATTCGGAGCAAGGAGCCTGGCGCGATCGCCGTGGCGGTTGCGGCAGAGTTATTGGCGGTGCGCGAGGCGGTGGCGAATCAGGACATTTCGGTCACGGCGATCCGCTGATCGATCCGATCACGCGATCGCGTTCAGCGGCGCTCATTAAGCATAACAAAGCGTACCGTCAAAGAAGACCTTGTCGCCGCGTTGCGCCCAGCCAATCGATTGCCCTCCCTGCCGTTGCCGATCTCACGATGAACGCTCCGCGGCTCAAGCTCTCCGGCATCCGCAAGGTCTATCCGTCGGTCGTGGCCAACGACGGCGTCGATCTCTCCATAGCCGCGGGCGAGATTCACGCGGTGCTCGGCGAGAACGGCGCGGGCAAATCCACGTTGATGAAAATCATCTACGGCGTCGTGAAGCCCGATGCCGGGAAAATCGAATGGGAAGGCGCATCGGTCGTCATCGCCAATCCCGCACGCGCTCGCCGCCTGGGCATCGGCATGGTGTTTCAGCATTTTTCTTTGTTCGAAACGTTGACGGTCGCGGAAAACATCGCGCTCGCGCTTCCCGTCGAACGGGCCGGTCCGGACTTTCCCGCACGCATCCGCGACGTCTCCGCGAAATACGGCCTTCCGCTGGAGCCTGGCCGCGTCGTGCATTCGATGTCGGTCGGCGAACGACAACGAGTCGAGATCGTCCGCTGTCTGCTGCAGGACCCAAAACTGCTGATCATGGACGAACCCACGTCGGTGTTGACGCCGCAGGCGGTGACGAAATTGTTCGAAACACTTCGCCGGCTCGCGGCGGACGGAGTCGCCATTCTCTATATCAGCCACAAGCTCCCGGAGATCCAGGCGCTTTGCCACCGTGCTACGGTGATGCGTAACGGCAGAGTCACCGGGACCTGCGATCCGCGGCAGGAAACTGCATCGTCACTCGCGCGCATGATGATCGGCAGCGAGCTTCCGCGCACCCTGCACCGGGACGCGCACGCGGGCGCCGCTTGTCTGGTTGTCCGACAACTGTCGCTGCCGGCCGACGATCCGTTCGGGACGGAACTCGTCGATATCGATCTCACCGTGCACGCGGCGGAGATCGTCGGTATCGCGGGCGTCTCGGGCAACGGCCAGCGCGAATTGTTGGCGGCGCTCTCCGGTGAGCGCAAGTCGGGTGTCGTGGACGCGATTCGCATCGCCGGTGCGTCCGTCGGCCATCTCGACGCCGGAGAGCGACGCGCGCTCGGTCTCGCTTTCGTTCCGGAAGAGCGTCTGGGTCGCGGTGCGGTGCCCGACCTGCCGCTCGCCGCCAACTCACTGCTGACCGCACACCATCGCGGGCTCAGTGCCTCCGGGTTCATTCGCGACGGCGCGGTGCACGCCTACACGTCAGCGACGATCCGCGAGTTCGGCGTCAAGGCTGCCGGACCCGACGCCGCCGCACGCAGCTTGTCCGGCGGCAACCTGCAGAAATTCATCGTCGGGCGCGAAATTCGGCAGCAACCGAAACTGCTGATCGTCGCGCAGCCGACATGGGGTGTCGATGTCGGCGCGGCCGCGCAGATACGCCAGACGCTCATCGATTTGCGCGACGCCGGTGTGGCCGTGCTGGTGGTCTCGGAAGAGCTGGAGGAACTTTATGAAATCTGCGACCGCGTGGCCGTCATCGCGCAGGGAAGACTCTCCCCAGTCGAACCGCTGCGCGAGACGAGCCCGGAGGAGATCGGGTTGCTGATGGCTGGGGGGTTCGTCGCGCGGCGCGCAGGAGTGTCAGCCACACCCCTACCAAACGGCGGCGGATAACACGATGCGCATCGAACTCGAGGCGCGACCGGAGGCATCCAGGCTCGCCGGCTGGTTATCGCCGCTCGTTGCCATCGCAGCGACCTTACTCATCGGTTTCATTTTGTTCCTGGCGCTGGGGCGCAACCCATGGACCGCGTTGCACGCGTTTTTCGTGCTGCCCGTGGCGACCCGCTACGGCGTCGCCGAACTCCTGCTGAAAGCAAGTCCGCTGATGTTGATCGGCGTCGGGCTTGCCATTGGCTATCGCGCCAACGTCTGGAACATCGGCGCCGAGGGACAGCTCACGATGGGCGCGATTTTCGGCGGCGGGGTTGCGCTGCTGCTGCATGAATCCACGTCAGTGCTGGTGCTGCCGGCGATGTTGCTCGCCGGACTCGTGGGCGGTATGGCATGGGCAGCGATTCCCGCCTGGTTGCGGACGCGTTTTCACGCGAACGAGATCCTGGTCTCGCTGATGCTGGTCTACGTCGCAGGCTTGGTCCTGTCGCTGCTCGTGCATGGAGCGTGGCGCGATCCGGACGGATTCAATTTTCCCCAATCGCGCATGTTCGGTGACGCGGCTCTGTTGCCCATTTTGCTGCCCGAGACGCGGCTCAACGCCGGGTTGCTGCTCTCCCTTGCCACCGTCGCTGTCGCCTGGGTGTTCGTGCGCAAGAGCCTCGCCGGATTTCAGATGCGCGTCGCGGGACTCGCGCCGGCCGCCGCCAATTACGCCGGAATTTCGGCGAAACGCACCGTGTGGCTGGGCATGTTGATCGGCGGCGCATGCGCGGGACTCGCAGGCGTCAACGAGGCGTCGGGCCCCGTCGGCCAGTTGCAGCCGTCAATGTCGCCGGGCTACGGGTTCGCGGCCATCATCGTCGCCTTCGTCGGGCGACTCCATCCGGTGGGCATCGTGTTCGCAAGCCTGCTCCTGTCGCTCCTCTATCTCGGCGGTGAGTCGGCGCAGATCAATCTCGCGCTGCCCTCGGCGGTGACCGGTTTGTTCCAGGGCACGCTGCTTTTCTTTCTGCTCGCCGCCGACGTCTTCATCCATTACCGCGTGCGCATCGTGCGCCGCGCGTTCCTCGCTTGATGGAGCAAGTTGCGCAGTTGCTGGCCTTGACGCTTGCCGCGGGCACGCCGCTCGTGCTGGCGGCGCTGGGCGAACTCGTTACCGAGAAATCCGGCGTGCTCAATCTGGGCGTCGAAGGCATGATGCTGGTCGGCGCAGTGACGTCGTTTGCCATAGCGGCGACAACGCAGTCGCCGTGGCTGGGAGTCGGTGCAGGGATCGTCGCCGGGTCTGCGATGTCCGCGATTTTTGCGACGATCACCTTGTCGCTGCTCGCCAATCAGGTCGCGACGGGGCTCGCCTTGTCGCTGTTCGGGATCGGACTCTCCGCGTTCGTAGGGCTTGATTTCGTGAGTGTGGTCATCGCGCCGCTGCCACCGCTTGCCATCGCCGGACTCAGCGATCTGCCCGTGGTCGGGAAGATTTTCTTCGGGCATAACCCGCTCGTGTACCTGTCGCTCGTGCTGTTCCTCGCTATCCATTGGTTTTTATACAGCTCTCGGGGGGGGCTCATCATGCGCGCCGTAGGCGAATCGCCACAGGCAGCGCACGCGATCGGCTATAAGGTCGTCGCGATTCGCTATGCTGCAGTTTTGTTCGGCGGTGCGTGCGCAGGTCTCGCCGGCGCGTATCTCGCCGTCGCGTACAACCCGTCGTGGGTCGAAGGCATGACCGCAGGGCGCGGCTGGATTGCGCTCGCGCTGGTCGTCTTCGCGACGTGGAAGCCATGGCGCGTTCTGGCCGGCGCGTACCTCTTTGGCGGCGTAACGCTCGCGCAGTTTCAAGCGCAGGCTTTGGGCGTGGAAATTCCGGCGCAACTGCTGTCGATGCTGCCTTACCTCGCCACCATTGTCG